>JBIOWS010000080.1:0-16921 GCA_044868745.1 Candidatus Polarisedimenticolia bacterium | reverse complement strand
GACCGCGTCCGGGCGGGCGAGGACGTCCTGACCGTCACCCCGACGGCCAGCGGCAAGAGCCTCGTGTACCTGGTCCCCACCCTGGAAACGGCGCTCCAGCGCCCCGGGGCCCGGGCCCTCTACATCTTTCCTTACAAGGCCCTGGCCCAGGACCAACTGCGGGGGGTCCTGGAGATCGCCGGGGCGGTGGCGCGGCGGGGCGGCGTGCTGCCGGGGAAGGGGAGCGCAGACCTGCCGATCGACCTCGGCCGGCCGGTCAGCGCCGCGATCTACGACGGGGACACTCCCGACTCGCAGCGGCGCAAGATCAAGGCCGACCCTCCGGATGTCCTGATCACCAATCCCGACATGCTGCATCTGGGGATCCTGCCGCACCATGATGACTGGCGCGCCTTCCTCCAGAACCTGGCCTACGTCGTCGTGGACGAGCTGCACGTCTACAAGGGGATCTTCGGCTCGCACCTGCACCACATCCTGCATCGTCTGCTGCGCCTGGCGGCGGGCCACGGCAGCCGCCCGCGCCTCATCGCCTCCTCCGCCACCATTGCCAATCCGGGCGCCCTCGGCCGTGCGCTCACCGGCCGGTCCCTGGCCGTCGTGGAGACAAACGGCGCCCCCTGCGCCGAGAAGCACATCCTGTTCCTCAACCCACGTTCCAGCCCCTACACCGCCGCCACGACCCTGCTCGCGTGGGCCCTGGAGGAGGGGTTCCGGGCCATCGCCTTCACGAAGGCCCGCAAGATCACCGAGTTGCTCCACTCCTGGCTGCTGCAGGCAGCGCCGCACTTCCGCGGCCTCGTCAGCGCCTACAGATCCGGTTACCTCCCGGAGGAGCGCCGGGGGATCGAGACGCGGCTCTTCGAGGGGACGATGCGGGGAGTGATCGCGACGAGCGCCCTGGAACTCGGTATGGACATCGGCGGGCTCGATGTCTGCCTCCTGGTGGGATATCCCGGCAGCATCGTCTCGTCCTGGCAGCGGATCGGGCGGGTCGGCCGTGAGGATCGGCCCTCGCTCACCGTCCTCATCGCCATGCCGGACGCACTTGATCAATACTTCATGGCCAACCCGGAGGAGTTCATGACACGCGGCTTCGAGGAGGTGGTCTTCGATCCGGCCAACCGCACGATCGCGCGTGCCCATCTCGCATGCGCCGGCGCCGAGATGCCCCTGCGGGACCCCGAGGACCGGGAGCTCTACGGCGAGCAGCTCTTCCAAGTGGTCCGGGATCTGGAGCGCGAGGGAGCCCTGGCGCGGGACGCGGAGGGCAGCCGTTGGTTCACCCTGCGTCGCAGACCGGCGCGCGAGGTCAATCTGAGGTCGATCGGCTCCACCTACAGCATCATCGATGACGGCGCCGACAGGGTGATCGGCACTATCGATGCGGTGCGCGCCTTCCACGAGACGCATGCCGGCGCGATCTACCTGCACCACGGACAGCAGTACCAGGTACACGAGCTGTCGATCGACGCTCGCAAGGTGCGCGTGGCGCCGGTCGATGTCGATTACTACACCGAGGTGCGCGGCGAGAAGGAAACCGAGGTCCTGGAGGTCCTGGAGAGCAGGGCGGACGGGGTCCTTCAGGCCAGCCTCGGACGGCTGAAGGTGACCGAAAGGCTGACCGGCTTCGAGAAGCGCAGGCTGTTCGGCCGCGATCGACTCGGCCTGTTCGATCTGTCGCTTCCTCCCTTGACCTTCGAGACGGTCGGGTTGTGGATCGCGCTTCCCGATGCCTTGAGGGAGATGGTCGTGGAGCGCGAGGGGCATTTCATGGGCGGGATCCACGCCGCCGAGCACGCGACCATCTCTCTCTTCCCCCTGCTGGCCCTCTGCGACCGGGGGGACATCGGCGGGATCTCCTATGCACTCCATCCCCAGGTCGGCGGTGCGGCCATCTTCATCTACGACGGCTACCCGGGAGGGGTCGGCCTGGCGGCGAAGGGGTTCGCAGGCCTCGAGCGCCTGCTGGTCAAAACCGCGGCGCTCCTGGCCGCCTGCCCCTGCGAAGGCGGATGCCCGTCCTGTATCCAGTCCCCCAAGTGCGGCAACGGGAACAACCCGCTCGACAAGCGGGCCGCCCGGCTGATCCTGGACGTCCTCACCGGTCGGCACGCCCTGGAGGGTGCGGCATCCACGCGAGCGCCGACGCCGGGAGGGGCGGGCCTTCGCGCGCTCGGCCGGGGGGACGAATCGGAGCCTCTTCCGTTGCCGCTGAAGCGGGGATCGGAGACGTCGATGCCGGGGCGGGAACGGACGCTGTTTTTCGACCTGGAGACGCAGAAGAGCGCCGAGGAGGTCGGGGGCTGGCAGAACGTCGCGGCGATGAAGATGGCGCTGGCGGTCACGTACAACGAGGCCAGCTCGGAGTTCAGGACCTATTATGAGAAGGACGTGGAACGTCTCCTCCTCGACCTCGTGATGGCCGACCGGGTCGTGGGCTACAACATCGATCGTTTCGACCTCCCCGTGCTGAAGGGATACACGCAGTGGGACCTGTCGCGCATCCGCACGTTCGACATGCTGGGGGACATCTACCGCAGGCTCGGCTTCCGGCTGAAGCTCACCGATCTGGCACAGGCCACGCTCGGAGTCGGCAAGATCGCCGACGGTCTGCAGTCCCTCCAGTGGTGGAAGGAGGGGCGTCTCGACCTGATCGAGCAGTATTGCCGGCGCGACGTGGAGGTGACCCGGGATCTCTTCCGCTTCGGCCGGGAGAACGGGTACGTCCTGTACCGTGACAGGGATGGGCGTCAGCTCCGCCTGCGGGTCGAGTGGCGCTGACATGTCGGCCGGGAGGCGACTCCAGTATGAGGCGCCGTGCCCGGCGGGCGCAGGGCCGGCTTTCCTTGATTCCGGCTTGGGGAACATGGTACAAGGTCGGCGCCCCAGTGCACGACGAGAGAGCCGGCGGCAATCTCACGGAGGGAGATCCGGGATGACGCGGACCGAGTTGATCGAAGCGATCGCACGGGAGGCGGAGACCGAAAGGCAACTGGCCAAGGCGTTCCTGGAAGGGTTTACCCGCATCGTCGAGAAAGAGATGAAGGACGAAGGGGAGGTCCCCCTGGCGGGGCTGGGCAAGTTCAAGGTAGTGAAGCGCCAGGCGCGCGTCGGCCGCAACCCCGCCACCGGGGAATCGATCCAGATCCCCGCAAAGACCGTGGTGAAGTTCACGGTCGCCAAGGCCCTCAAGGACCTGATCAAGAAATAGGATGAGGCCGGAGGCCGCATCGGTCGGCGCGCTCCGCGCCTTCCTGCAGGAGATCTATCTCCAGGATCTCGTCCTGGCGCTGTACGGAGTGTACGCGGCCCGGCTGGCCGATCCTGAGGGGCGGAGGCTCGTGCAGGTCTACCTCAGGTCGGAGGAGGACCGGCGCGGCCGCGTCGAGCGGCGTTTGGCCGCATCGGGGGTCGTGCCCGCCGCCCCGCTCCGACACTTCTTCACCGCCGTGGGGAAATTGTACGGTCGAATCACCTCCTGCCTGGGGACGCGGGTCATGCTGCGGATCGTTCTCTCGGCGAGCCGGCGGGCCTCGCGGAGCGCCTGCGTCTCCCTGAGCGCCGCCGCCGACCCGGACCTGCGTCTTCTCGCCACGCTGCGCGCCCGCAACGAAGGAGACCTGCTCGGCGCCCTCAGGCAGCACCTGATCGATACGCGCGCGCCGAGGATGAGGTCCCCGCGCGACCAATGAGGCGCGGGCGGGGACGCGCCGGGCGGGAGATCAGGCGATGGCGGCGAGGGTCCCGCGCTCCGTGGCGTCGGTGATCCGGACTGGCAGGATCTGGTTCATCAACGGCGCGGCGTCGCGCCCTGCGAGGTCGAGCCCCAGGTCGATGAAGTTGTCGGTCAGACCGCGCAGTCGGCCGTCCGGGCGGATCTCACGCAGCGTCAGGACGCTGACCTGCCGCCCGACGAACGAGCGGCGGTAGCGGAGCGAGAGGTGGGCGCCCAGTTCCCTCAGCCGTGCGCTGCGCACCTTGACGACGGCCGGATCGACCTGGCCCGGCAATGAGGCGGCCGGGGTCCCGGGGCGCGCCGAGTAGGAGAAGACGTGCAGGTAGCTCAACGGCGATGACCCGATGAAGCGTCGACTCGCCTCGAACTCCTCCTCCGTCTCGCCGGGAAAGCCGACGATGACGTCGGCGCCGAGGCCGATCGAAGGGATCGCGCCACGCAAGGTCTGCACCACGCGGGCGTAGTCGCGGACCCGGTACGGGCGCCTCATTCGCGCCAGGACGCTATCGCAGCCGCTCTGCAGAGGAATTTGCAGATGCGGGGCGAGGCGGCCGGACGAGGACGCGAGACATTCGATCAGATCGCCTGTCACCGTCTTCGGCTCGAGGGAGTTCAGCCGGATGCGACCGAGGCCCGGGACCTGCACCGCCCGCTCCAGCAGGTGTCGCAGCCGCAGGGGCGGATCGAGGTCCTTGCCGTAGTCTCCGGTGTTCACCCCGGTCAGGACGATCTCCCGAAAACCGGCTTCGATCAGACGCTCGATCCGGCGCACGATCCAGTCAGGCGTGAGGCTGCGGCTGGGCCCGCGGACGCTGGGGATGATGCAGTACGAGCAGCGCAGATCGCAGCCGTCCTGGATCTTCAGGAAGGCGCGGGTCCTGTCTCCCGCATCCGCCAGCGGGTCGCACCCGCCCGTCGCCCCGAAGACGCCCAGGGCCTCGCGCGCCGGCCGCGGTTGGAGGCCGAGGGCTTCGGCCGCGAGCTGCGGAACGCGGTGCGCCTGCTCGGAAAGCCCCACGACGTGATCGATACCGGCCACGGCCCGCAGCGCGCCTGCATCGCGCTCGGCGTAGCACCCCGTCGCGATCAACGTCGCGCGCGGGTTCTCCCGCCGCAGGCGCCTGGCGATCTGCCGCGCTTCCCGGTCGGCGTGACCGGTGACGGTGCAGGTGTTGAGGATCACGATGTCAGCGCCGCCGGCTCCCGCGGGACCGGTGGCGCGCGCCAGGCCCAGGGCACGCAGCCCCGCCTCCAGATCGGAGGACTCCGCCTGGTTCAGCTTGCACCCGAGGGTGACGATGCGGTACTGCGGCATTCTTCAGGTGTTGGCGGCTCGTCCGGACGCCTTGAGGGAGCGGTTCTTCTCGACGGTCTTCTCGGCGAGGCGGGATTTGTGCTCGCGCAGCCGGCGGCGCAGATCGGGATCCCGGGTGGCCAGGATCTGCGCCGCGAAAACAGCCGCGTTCACCGCCCCGGGTCTGCCGATCGCCATGGTGGCCACCGGCACGCCCTTGGGCATCTGGACCGTCGAGAGCAGGGAGTCGATCCCTTGGAGAGAGGAGGTGGGAAGCGGCACACCGATCACCGGAAGCGTCGTGTGGGCCGCGACCACGCCGCCCAGGTGCGCCGCGTGCCCTGCCCCGACGATGATCGCTCCGAATCCACGGCTCTCGGCGCTCTTCGCGTACTCGACAGTGGCCTCGGGGGATCGGTGGGCCGACGTGATGTCCACCTCGTAGGGGATGTCGAACTCCTTCAGCGACTGCAGCGCTTCCTCCATGATCGGCAGGTCGCTCTCGCTCCCGATCGCAACCCAGACTTTGAGCGGCCCTTTCCTGTCCGGGCGGGGGAGCTTTCCGCGGGGTGACCTGGCCATCGTCCGTGCTCCTCGGGCGCGGCGACCCGCCGCGCGTGGAGCCGGGATTGTAACAGACCAGGGACCGGCGGCGGGCGCTCAGGCTGCCGGGGGAGGGACGCGCGGCCGGATCGGGTCTTCGCAGCCGCAGCGATCGAGCAGCCTGTTGCAGGCGAAGCAGTAACCGTGTCGGGCGAAGAAGTCGGCCATCTCCTCCTGCCAGGCGTCGATGAAGCCGACCTTCTCGTAATCGGTCATCCCGCTCAAGTCGAGCAGCAAACGGATGTTCTCGCGGGACTGGTGATAAATCCTGAGCAGTTGGAAGATCCGGCTCTGTTCCGGCAGGGGATGGTCCACGGACGTTCCCTCGAGACGCCCTGCATGGTAGCACGCGCTCCGGGCGGCCTCAACGCGGATGCCCTGGTCAGCGCGGGCCGAGTGCAGCGGGCGCGGCTCACCCCTGGTGGGACAGAGCCTCCACCGCGTCCTTGCCGATGTCGGTGCGAAACAGCTTCCCCTCGAAATGGATCGCTTCGGCGCCGGCGTAGCAGCGCTGCGTCGCCTGGGCGAACGATGCCCCCACGGCCGTCACCGCCAGCACCCGGCCACCGGCGGTAATGTACGTGCCGTCCTTCTCGGCCGTGCCGGCGTGAAACACCTCCACCCCGTCCATCACCTCGGCCTTCTCGATACCGGCGATCGGCCTACCCGTTTCGTGCTCCCCGGGATAGCCGCGCGCCGACAGGACGACGCACGCCGAGCGTGCCTTCAACCACTCGATGCCGACCTCCTCCAGGTGTCCCGAAATGGTCGCCTGCAGAACGGGGATCAGGTCGCTCTTCATGCGCACGAAGATCAGCTCTGCCTCGGGATCTCCGAAGCGGGCGTTGAACTCCAGGATGCGCGGACCTTTCTTCGTCAGCATCAACCCGGCGTAAAGGACGCCGCGGTAGGGCCGCCCCTCCTCGGCCAGGCCGGCGATGGCGGGAACGAGAGTCCTGTCCATGATCTCGCGGAATGAGTCCGCGTCGATGTGCACCGACGGGGAATAGCCTCCCATGCCGCCTGTGTTGGGGCCGGTGTCGCCGTCGCTCAGCCGCTTGTAGTCCTGACAGGTCACGAGCGGCATCACCCGCTGACCGTCGGAAAGCGCAAAGAAGGAGGCCTCGGTCCCCTCCAGGTATTCTTCGATCAGGACGCGATTTCCCGCGACCCCGAAGCGCCTCTCGACGAGCATCGTCTCGATGGCCTGGCCGGCTACCTTCTTGTCCCTGGCCACGATGACCCCCTTGCCCCCGGCCAGACCGTCCACCTTGAAGACCGCGGGGTACGG
Source organism: Candidatus Polarisedimenticolia bacterium (assembly GCA_044868745.1). GTDB lineage: Bacteria > Acidobacteriota > Polarisedimenticolia > Gp22-AA2 > Gp22-AA2 > JBIOWS01. The sequence goes on along the minus strand of JBIOWS010000080.1, from coordinate 9,997 downwards.
GTCCTTCTTCTTTTTGAGCAGGGCGCGGGCTTCCTCGGCGGTGGAGACGATCTCGTAGCGGGCGGTGGGGATCTTATGCCTGCCCATGAACTCCTTGGCGAAAACCTTGCTGGACTCGATCTCCGCGGCCGCCTGGGTCGCGCCGAAGATGGCCAAGTCCCGCTTCTGGAACTCGTCCACGATCCCGAGCGTGAGCGGAAGCTCGGGGCCGACCACCGTCAGATCGATTCGGATCTTTTCGGCGAAGTCGGCCATCTCGACGGTGGAGGAGGGGTCGATCGGAACGCAGGTAGCGACCTTCTTGATCCCGGCGTTCCCCGGGGCGCAGTAGAGATCCTCGACGAGAGGACTCCTGCGGATCTTCCAGGTCAGAGCGTGTTCGCGGGCGCCGCTTCCGACGACGAGGACCTTCATGGATGTTGCCGATGGCGCCGCGCGCGCGACGCGTCAAGGCCGCGCATTATTCCACAGCGCTTTCGGCGGCGTCAACCGAGATTCCCGGCTATAATCGCCGCCGCCCGCAGCGCCTTTCCCCCGTGAAGGAGCCATGAATCCGGTCTTGGCTCAATTGGTCGACGAGATCCTGGATTTCCACTGGAGCGTCTCGCCCACCTCGGCGACCGCTGCGGGGATCCACGATCACGACCACCGCCTCGCGGACTGCGATCGCGAGGCGATCGAGGCGAAAGAGCGGGACTTCGCCGCGTACCGTCGGAGCGTGCTGCGGCGTGTGGCGTCGCTTCCCTCCCTTTCGCCGGAGGAGGCGCTCGATGTCGCGGTTCTCGGGAACGCGTTGGAGGTCGAGGCGCGCCTGCTGGGAGAGGTCCGCGTCCCCTTCCGCGACCCTTCCTACTACCTGGAAGAAATCCTCTACGGCATCTACTACCTCGTACAGCGCGAATTCGCGCCGCTTCCCGAGCGGCTGCATGCGGCGGCACAGCGTCTCGGCGAGGTCCCGCGTCTCTTGCGTCAGGCGAAGGCCAACCTCTCGGACCCGGACGAGATTCCGGCGGAGTGGGTGATGGCGGCGCTCGAGCAGTTCAATGGAAGTCTGGCGTTCCTGGCCGGGATCGAGCCGCAGCTAGGGCCCGAGACCGGCGCGGCCGGCGTCGATCTCCATAAGCGCACGATCGAAGCGGCACGGGCGCTCGAAGAATTCGGGAGCCACCTGCGCGGGACGATCGCCGCCCGCGCGGCCGGCCGCTTCGCCATCGGGCGTTCCCTGTTCGAGTTCGTCCTGCGCGGACAGCACGGCGTGGCTCTTGATGCGGACGAGCTGCACGAGTTCGGGCGCTCCCTGATCGCCGACACCCTGGAGCGCCTGGCGAAGGCGGTCGATGGGATCGATCCGACGCGCTCCTGGCAAGCGCTTGTGGCGGAGTGGAAGGCCGACCACCCGGCGCGTGGGGACCTCCTGGGAGAGTACGAGGCCGAGGTCGACCGGGCGCGCGCCTTCGTGCGGGAGCGCAGGCTGGTGACGCTGCCGCCGGGCGAGCGCCTGCGGCTGATGGAGACCCCGCCGTTCCAGAGGAGCGTCTGCCCCTTCGCCGCCTATCTACCGCCGGGTCCGTTCGAAAAGGAGCAGGAGGGCTTCCTCTGGGTGACCCCCCCGGGCGACGATGCGCCGCCCGATGACCAGGAGCGCATCATGCAGGACCATCTGCGGCCCGCGATTGCAGGTGCCGTGGTGCACGAGGCCTATCCGGGACATCATCTACAGCTCACCGTCGCCAACCGGATCGCCTCGAAGGTGAGACGGTATTTCACGACGCCGGTGCTGGTCGAAGGATGGGCCTTCTACTGCGAGCAGCTCATGGCGGAGGAGTCGTACTATGCCGACCCGCGCAGCCGGATCCTGCAGCTCAAGGACGAGTTGTGGCGCGCCTGCAGAGTGGTCATCGACGTGGGCCTGCACGCGCGGGGCATGAGCCTGGACGAGGCCGCCGGCATGCTCCACGATGTGGCCCGTCTTGAGGTGCCGAGCGCGCGCGCGGAGGCGTTGCGCTATGCGCGTACCCCCACCCAGCCGATGTCCTACGCCGTCGGGCGGCACGAGATCCTGAGGCTGCGTGAAGGCTGGAACCGGCGGTATGGAGCTTCGTTTAACCTGCAGGAGTTCCACGACCGGCTCCTGTCGTTCGGACCGGTACCGATCACCTTGATTCGGGAGCGCATGCTGGGAGAGACGGCGCTTCGGGAGGATGCCCCTTGAGATTGTGCGTCTGGCCCCCAATCACGGTGATCCTCCTGTCCTCAGTTCTAGCCGTGGCCGCCGGGGCGACCGGTGAGGCGACACCGCCTCGCGGCGAAGATGGCGCGCCACGCCTGGTGGAGAACGCGCTCAACGGCGTCCCGCCGGACGAGCCTCGGATGGAGGCGTACTCGCACGGCGGCTACCTCCTGTTTCTGGTCGATTCCGTTTGGACCATCGCCGTCCTGACGCTGATCCTCGGGAGCGGCCTCGGGACCCGCATCCGAAGCGCGGTGGAGAGGCTGGCGCGGTCGGCGAACCTCCAGGTGGCCCTCTACGCCGCGCTGTTCACCCTGCTCACCTTCGTCGCGGCCTTCCCGCTCACGATCTATCGCGGCTTCGTGCGCGAGAAGCAGTACGGCTTCGCGAACCAGACCTTCGGGTCCTGGCTCGGGGATCAGGGCAAAGCGCTTCTCGTGGAGGTCGTTCTCCAGGTGGTGCTCTTCACAGTGCTCTACGTGGCCATCCGCCGCCTGGGGAGGGGCTGGTGGATCGCCGGGGCTGCCATCGCCATCGCCTTCCTGATCCTCGTCCTGGCGGTCGGGCCGGTGTTCATCGCACCACTGTTCAACAAGTTCGAGCCGCTGAAGGATGCCGAACTGCGCGCCGCGATCCTGTCGATGGCACGGGCCCAAGGAATCCCGGCCGACGAGGTCTATCAGGTGGACGCCAGCCGGCAGTCGGCCCACAACAACGCCTACGTCGCCGGATTGCTCGGCACTCAGAGGATCGTCCTGTACGACACCATCCTGAAAGTGTTCACACCCCGCGAGATCCGTTTCGTCATGGCTCACGAGATGGGGCACTACGTCTTGCACCACATCTGGAGATTCGTGGCCTTCCTGTCGCTGGTCAGCTTGGCCGGCTTCTGCATTGTGGACCGCCTATCGCGCAGGATGATCGAGCGCCGATCGTCGCTCGGGATTCGGTCCCTGGCCGATCCCGCCTCGATCCCGCTGGTCGTCCTGGTTCTGAGCGTGTTTCTCTTCCTGACCGGTCCGGCGGTCTCCGCCTTCAGCCGCGTGCAGGAGCGCCAGGCCGACCACTTCGGCCTCGAGCTCACCGGCGACCCGGTCGCGACCGCCTCCGTCTTCGTCAAGTTCGGACGGCACGATCTCGGCGAATACGAGGTCCATCCGCTGATTGAGACGCTCCTCTTCGATCATCCGAGCCTGGGCAGCCGGATACGCTACGCCCAGGAGTACGCCCGTGCCCACGGCGAAGGGCAGGGAGCCCCGACGGCGGGTGGGGCTGAGCGGTGAGAAGGACAGATCAGCGCGCGCGGGGGGAGACGCGTCTTCCAGGCAGGGTGATCTCGCCGAAGTACAGCTGCAGCGCCTTCACGTAGGCGTTCGCCACTCTCTGACGGTAGGCGGGGTCTGCCAGGAGGCGACTGTCCGCGGCGTTGCTCAGGTTGCTGACCTCGACCAGGACCTGGACGGGTACCTCGCTGCAACGGAGGACGGCCGGCACCCAGGGCCGGCGCCGCCTGATGATCCGCTCGCGCACCGGCAGGTACGGATGCACCGCGACCCCCTCGTTTCGAAATGCGGAGATGAGGGCGGACGCGAACTCGCGCGACAGCCCCTCTGATCGGGTGCGCTGCGCCCGGGAGAACGAGACGTACGGCTTTTCCTGTACTTCGCGGAAGCGCGCATACTGCGCACCCTGGTAGCCGTAGCGGCTGCGCCGGTACTCCGCTCCCGGAACGTACACCATCGCCCCACCGAGCGACGGGTGGCGGGCGTCGGCGTGCAGGCTGGTAAAGACGACCTTGAGCGGGTCGCGGCCCTCCGCCACCAGCCGCCGGTAGTATGAGTTGGACAGGTACCAGCGCAAGTTGACTCCCGCGGGCCCCTGCCGCAGCGGGAAGGGCGGGTCGGTGAGGAGCACTTCCGCCTGGCTCCGCCTGAGCCGCGCGGCCTCCTGTACCTCGTACCCTTCCTTGCGGTCCTTGATCGTCGTCAGGACCAGCGCCGCGGTGCTCCCCTCCAGACGGGCCTTGATCCGGCACAGGATGTCGTAGACGTAGTCGTGTTCCCAGATCCCGTTGTGCGATGCGCCCCGGTCGCGGCCTCCGTGACCCGCGTCCAGAATCACGGAGATCCCGCGCAGATTGCTGCTCCTGGCGCGGTTGCTGTAGCTCGCGACCTCCGCCTCGCTCTTCTCCCAGGCCTGCCGCCTCGGATCGTCCCGGGGCAGGTATTCGGGCAGAAGATCGTCGACCGGGATCTTCAGGGCGTAGCCGATCGGAATGTCGGTCACATCGCGGACGTCGCTCCGACTGGCGATCGCGTAGGCCAGATCGTTCACGTCCTGGGCATCCACCCGGCCCGTGTAGCGCATCACCACAGCCGAGTAGAGAGCCTCGCCCCGCTTCAGCCTATAGATGGCATAGGCACCCCGGGCGTCGGAGCCGTACGTGAGTTCGTCCGCTCCTTCCGCCACGGGAGGCTCGGGGAGCGCGCCGGACGGCCCAGCCTCGGGCTCCGCCTCCGGCACCTCCGTAAAATCGTCGTCGTCGGCCGCGGAGGCCGTCCCGGGGAGCTCGCCTCGGGCCGGACCGCCAACCTGACCGGCGAACGCCGGCATGAGCAGGTCCCCGGGGATCACCACCACCTGGCCTTGGCGCGTGCCCAGGTCGGGCAAGCCGTTGCGGTCGGCGAGGGCTTCGAAGTTCTCTCCCCGTCCGGTGAACCAGACCGAGAGGTTCCACAGGCTTTCTTCGGCGGCCGCCAGCCGGCCGGAGCCGACGCGGTGGATCCAGTCGCCGCCGCTCGGCCTGTCGTCGGGGAAAAGGTCGCCGATGAGCTTCAGCTTGTAGGCATCGTTGAGTGAAGCGTACGGGATCGCGACGGTGCCTTCGACGGCGGGCGGCGCCTGACCGTTCTGCGCCCGCAAGGCGGGAAGCTCGCGCAGATCGATCAGATACCTCTGGCCCAGGGAGGCGTAAGTGTCCCTTGAACCCACTTTGACCTCCAGGACCAGATCGCGCCCGTCGCGCAGAACGACCCGTTCCCCGGGGCCGAGGCGCCCGCTCTCGCCGGCGAGCGGCGGGAAAAGGTAAAGAGTGAGCACCGCCGTGGCGATCGCGGCCCGGGAGGCGAAGAGCGGGATGGCGGATCTCACCGGTTCCGGAGGATCGGCGGACGGACTTGGCGGAACTTCAGATCCGCCTCCAGGGCCGCCGCCAGGCGCAGGACCGTCTCCTCCTCGAAGCGGCGGCCGACGATCTGCAGGCCCACCGGGAGCCGCGCCTTGGTCAAGCCGCATGGGATCGAGATGCCCGGCAGCCCCGCGAGGTTGATGGTGACCGTGAAGATATCCGACAGGTACATGGAGAGCGGATCGTCCGCCTTCTCCCCGAAGCGGAAGGCCGCCGTCGGGCTCGTGGGCGTGACGATGGCATCCACGTTCTCGAACGCCCGGTCGAAGTCATCGCGGATGAGCGTCCTGACCTTCAGCCCCTTCAGGTAATAGGCGTCGTAGTATCCGGCCGAGAGCACGTAGGTGCCGAGCATGATGCGCCTCTTGACCTCGGCGCCGAACCCCTCCGTGCGCGTGCGGAGGTAGAGGTCTGCCATCTTGTCGACGCCGGCGGCCCGATGACCGTAGCGCACCCCGTCGTATCGTGCCAGGTTGCTGCTCGCCTCGGCCGTGGCGATGATGTAGTAGGTCGGAATGGCGTACTCGGTGTGCGGCAGGGAAATCTCCCGCATCCTGGCCCCGAGCCTCTCCGCTGCGGACAGGGCGGAACGCACGGCCTGCTCCACCTCGCCGTCCATCCCCGCCGGGAAATATTCCTTGGGGATACCGATCCGCAGGCCGGCCATTCCGCGGCCCAGTCCCGCGACGTAGTCCGGGACGGGCACAGGGGCGGAGGTCGCATCGGACGGGTCGTGGCCGGCGATGACCTGCAGGACGCGAGCCACGTCCTCCACCGTCGCCCCCAGGGGCCCGGCCTGGTCGAGAGAGGAGGCAAAGGCGACCAGGCCGTAGCGCGACACGCGCCCGTTGGTCGGCTTCATGCCGGGCACGCCGCAGAGCGATGCCGGCTGCCGGATCGATCCTCCGGTGTCCGTCCCGAGGGCCGCGGGCACCTCCTCCGCGGCGACGGCCGCCGCCGACCCGCCGCTGGATCCCCCGGGCACCCGGTCGAGAGCCCAGGGATTGCGGGTCTTCTCGTACGCCGAGTTCTCGGTGGACGATCCCATCGCGAACTCGTCCATGTTGGTCTTCCCAAGGATCACGGCCCCGGCCGCGCGCAGCCGGGCGACGCAGGTGGCGTCGTATACCGGGACGAATCGCTTCAAGATCTTCGAGCCACAGGTGGTGGGAACTCCCCTCGTGCACAGGACATCCTTGATGGCGATCGGCACGCCGGCCAGGGCGCCGAGCGGCTCGCCCGCGCGGCGCTTGGCGTCCACGCGCGCAGCCTCAGCGAGCGACTGTTCCTCCAGAATCGTCCGGTAGGCCCGCACCTCGGGATCGATCGCACGGGCGCGGTCCAGGTGCGCCTGGCAGATCTCGACGGCGCTGGCCTCGCCGGAGTCGACGAGGGAGCGAATCTCGGCGATCGTCCTGCCCGTGAGTCCGGTCATCCGATGACCTTCGGGACCTTGAAATGGCCTCGGTCCGCCTCGGGCGCGTTCGCGAGAGCCTCCTCCCGGGGGATCGATTCTTGGACGAGATCGTCGCGCAGGGCCTCGGACCCCGTCCCGAGGTGCGACGTCGCTTCGATATTGGTGGTGTCGAGCCGGTTGAGCTGGGCGACGTGCTCCAGAATCCCGTTCAATTGGTTCGTGAAGTGGTCGAACTCCTCCTCCGTGAAGGCGAGGTTGGCAAGCTTCGCGATGCGGCGCACTTCCTCTTTGGCGATCGCCACGGCCGATTTCTCCGGACTCCAGGCCGGCGATTATACCCGACGTCCTTGTGGTAGCCTGTGGGGCCATGGGCTCCGTCGCACGGCCAGCGGGCCGGCGAGCGCTCGGGAGACGCGGAGCGGCCCTGGCGGCCGCGTTTTTCCTGCTCGGCGCCGGCGATTGTCTCCCGGGACAGCAAGCGCGCGGAGGCGATCGGCCTGGCGAGCAAGAGGCGGCGGGCGCGGCCCGCGTGGCCATCGAGACGATCGCGGTGGACCGCAGGGGGACCTGGACCGTGGGGCACGACGAGGCGGATATTTTCCCCGGCAGCTCCGGGTCGCTGAGCAAGTCGGCGACGCTCATCGGTCGGCAGGGACGGACCGCGCGAGAGATAGTGCAGCTCTCGGCGCGCGTCGCTCCGGTGCTCCGCGCGGGGGGCGCCTGCACTCTGCGCATCGATGTGGAGACCAGGAGCGTCGCGGCCGGAACGGGCGCGCCTCCAAGGCCCGCCTCGCGTGTGGACCGCAGGTCGGCCGACCTTGTCCTCGATCCGGAGGAGGAGCGTCTGGTCGAGGCGTACGAGTCCTCTATCACTCGGGGACGGCTGGCTCTCAAAGTGCGTTGTGCCGCCGCTCCTCCGGCTGCCGTCGGAGCGTCTCCTCAGTTCGTCGATTTCCTGCTGTCGATCGCGCGCGGTGACGGCGAGCAGGAGCTCCGCGCGCTCAAGAGCAACGGCCTGCGAGCAACGCTGGGCCGGGAGGCGAGCAACCTATTCTCGTTCAACGTTCCCCTGGAGCCGCGCCCGGGGGGTGGCAAGCGCTACCGGAAGGAGGAGCTCGAGGTGACTCTGTCCCCGGTGCTCGTCTCGGGAGGGCGGCTCCAGGTCGAGATGCGGGTGCGCGGCGAGCTGGCCACGATCTCCTCGAGCGAGGAGGCGATCCCCCACCCGATCGACCGGAGGGAGACCTTGGTCGTCGCGCCCGGCGAGCCCCTGCGCCTGGATGTCGACATCGCCTCCTCCGGATCCGAGGAGGGATGGTCGCGCGTCCGCTACCGGCTCGAGGTCGTCAGCCGGTTTTGACCGAGCGGTTCCCAGGATTGATCCCTGCCGCGAGATCCCCATACCTGCGCTACTTTCGCGCGCTGCTGAAGGCCTACGGACCCCAGCGCTGGTGGCCCGCGCGCACCCCCTTCGAGGTGATCGTCGGGGCGATCCTGACGCAGGGCGTCTCCTGGAAAAACGTCGAGTCCGCGATCAACGCCCTCCGGCGCGCGGGCCTGCTCGATCCCCGCCGAATGCGGCGGGCCCCGCTCCCTCGGTTGACCCGTCTGATCCGGCCCACCGGCTATTACAACCAGAAGGCCAGGAAGCTCCGCGCCTTTCTCACCTTTCTCGAAAGGGAGCACGGTGGCGATCTGCGCTCTCTATTGCGCCAGCCCGCGAGCGCGCTTCGGTCTCAGCTCCTGGGTATCTCGGGGATCGGCCCGGAGACGGCCGACTCGATCGTCCTGTATGCGTCGGGCAAGCCCTCCTTTGTGGTCGATGCCTACACCCGGAGGGTCTTCGCGCGTCACACCCTGATTGCCGGCGGAGAGCCGTACGATGACCTCCGCGCGCGTTTGCAGTCGAGCCTGCCGCGCCGAGCCCGGATCTACAACGAGTACCATGCCCTCCTGGTCCGGGTGGGGAAGGAGCACTGCCGGAGGCGGGCTCCGCTCTGTTCGGGTTGCCCGCTCGAGGCGTTTCTCCCGACCGGCGGGTCGCACTGGGTGGGGATGGGCCGCGGGCCGCGCAAGCGGCAGCCGCCCTCGGTTTGACTTCGGATCATGCCATCGGTTAGATTAGGCCCCTTTTCGCGTTCGCACCACGCACGCTCACTGGCTCGTCTTCATCCAAAAAACCGCACAGGGAGCCAATGAGGAAACGTACCGGGTATCCGGGGCTCGTGTCGGCCGGCGTCCTGGTCGTCCTCTTTGCCTCGATCCATTCGGGCAGCGCCGCTGAGCGTTCACTCTCGGGTCAGGTAACGGATGACGGCGGGACCGGTCTCGCAGGGGCAACCATCTATCTGACCGCCCTGGCCGGCGATCAGTCGATGACGATGCTTAGGACGGCGTCGGACGGCCGGTTCTGGTCCAGCGCGCCGTCGGGCCGCTATTTGCTTGCGGCTCTCAAGCCCGGATACGACGTCGCCCTGACGGAGATCAACCTCGGTGCCCGGGGTGTTATCGAGCTTCGCCTGCGCCAGGCCGCCCGGACGGTTCTTGGTGATCTCCCGAACGGTGCGCGTGAGGAGGACCTGGGTCTCGATTGGATCCTGAGGCGACCGGACGCCGACGTGCTGCGGGACATCGAGCCGGCGGTTCACGGTGACGACGAGGAGGCAGCGGCGTCGCGCTCCGGCCAGAGGGGAGCGGCGCGCGGCTGGCTGGAAGCGATTCTGGAGCCTCTGGAGGGAAGGCTCGTCCAGAACTTCAGCGGCGGGTCTCTCCTGGACGGCGAAGAGTCGGGGCCGGGCGACACCTCGGGTCGAACCACGAGCCTGGCTCTGCGCGGGACGATCGGAGAGCAGGGTAACTGGAACTTCGACGGTCTCCTGGGCAGGTCATCCGTGGAGATCGCGCCCGGACGCTCGGCGAGGCAGGGGCAGGAGGGGGACCGGGTGGAGGTCGGGTTGGACTACCGCCTGGGTCCCCGGGACGATTTGAGAGCGGAGGTTCGGTACGGCACGGACCGGTTTGTCATCGATCCGGACGGCGGGACGATGAGCGCGATGGATCAGGAGCAAAGGACGACCGGGGTCCGATCGCGCTGGGACAGGAGGGTCGGCGCTGGGGGGCTCCTGTACGTGGACGCCGGCCTCCCAGTAGGAGCCGTCCACGT
>JBIOWS010000079.1:0-3979 GCA_044868745.1 Candidatus Polarisedimenticolia bacterium | reverse complement strand
CGCACAGGTCGGAGGGGAACCTGAACAACACCTATGGGCTGCCGCTGGTGCTCCTGCGCCTGCGCGAAGACCAGGAGGTCGCTATCCTGGAGATGGGGATGAGCTACCACGGCGAGATCGCACGGTTGGTGGAGATCGCCGACCCGGATGTCGGGGCGATCCTGAACGTGCTGCGTGTCCACCTGGAGCACTTCGGGAGCCTGGAAGAGATCGCCCGCGCCAAAGGCGAGCTGTTCCGTGGCCTGCGCCCGGATGCCGTGGCGGTCTACAACGTCGACGATCCGCCGACCGCGAGGCTGGGCCGCGCCTACCAGGGAGAGGCGATCCCGTTCGGCATCACCTCCAGGAAGGCCGAGGTGCGCGCCGAGGACGTCGTCCTCCGGGATCCCGAAGGGACCGGCTTCGTGCTGCGGCGCGGCTCCGATCGCGCCCCGGTACGGCTCGCCCTCCCCGGCCGCCACAACATCTACAACGCGCTCGCCGCCGCGAGCATCGGTTTCGCGCTGGGACTCGATGCCGAGGCGGCCCGTCAGGGCCTGGAGAAAGCACGCCCGGTCGCGATGCGCGGCATCCTGCACCGGCTGCCGGACGGCATCGAGGTTTTCGACGATACGTACAACAGCAACCCCGCGGCGATGGATCGCGCCATCGAGATCCTCAAGGACGCCTCCCCCGCAGGCCGGCGTGTGCTGATCAGCGGTGACATGCTCGAGCTTGGCCCGTACGGTCGGCGGGCGCACGCCCGACTCGGGGAGCGCGCCGCAGGGGCGGGGATCGACCTGTTCATCGGCGTCGGCCCCTTGAGCGAGCGGGCCGTCCGGGCGGCCGCCGCGGGGAAGATCGAGGCGCGGCATTTCCCGGATGCGGCCGCGGCCGCGGCCTTCCTGACGTCCGCCGCGCGCCCGGGCGACCTGATCCTCGTAAAGGGATCGCGCGGCATGCGTATGGAGCGCGTGGTGCAGGCGCTCCTCCAGAGCCGGGGGCGCGGCTCGGGAACGCGGGGAGCGCCCTGATGCTCTATCACGCCCTGTATCCGCTCCACCTGTCGATCAAAGTCCTGAACGTCTTCCGGTACATCACGTTTCGAACGGCCCTGGCGACCCTGACGGCGCTCTTGATCAGCCTTGCCCTGGGACCCCGCTTGATCCGCAAGCTGCGGGAGTTCCAGATCGGGCAACAGATCAGACCCGAGGGACCTCTTTCCCACCAGACCAAGAAAGGCACACCCACCATGGGGGGGCTCCTGATCCTGATCGCTGTGGTGCTCCCCTCCCTCCTCTGGGCTGACCTCACCAACCCTTTCGTGTGGATGGTTCTCGTATCCATGCTCCTCTACGGGGTCATCGGCTTCGCCGACGACTACCTCAAGCTCACCAGAAAGAGGTCCCTCGGGCTGACGATCGGGCAGAAGATGTTTGCGCAGTGGACCGTGGCGTTGTTGATCGGACTGGCGCTGCTCTGGCTCGCCAGGGATGGGCGCTATACGACGGAGTTCAGCCTGCCGTTCCTCAAGAACTGGACCCCGGACCTCGGAGCGTTCTACGTTCCGTGGGCGATGCTGGTGATCGTGGGCGCGGCGAACGCCGTCAACCTGACCGACGGGCTGGACGGTCTGGCGATCGGCACCACGATGATCGCCTCGGGCACCTATGCCATCCTCGCCTACATCGCGGGGCACGCAAAGGTCGCCGGCTACCTCGACGTCCCGAACGTCAAGGGGAGCGGCGAACTGGCGATCATCTGCGGGGCGCTCGTCGGCGCTTCGCTCGGCTTCCTGTGGTTCAACTGCAACCCGGCGCAAGTGTTCATGGGGGACGTCGGGTCGATGGCCCTCGGCGGCGCCCTCGGGACGGTGGCCGTGGTGATCAAGCAGGAGGTCCTGCTGGTGTTCGTCGGCGGCCTGTTCGTCATCGAGGCGTTGTCGGTCATCCTGCAGGTCGCCTCCTTCCGGTTGCGCGGCCGGAGGATCTTCAGGATGGCTCCGATCCACCATCATTTCGAGCTGTCGGGATGGCCGGAGCAGAAGGTGGTCATCCGCTTCTGGATCGTCGCCATCATCTTCTCCCTGCTGAGCCTCTCGACGCTCAAGCTGCGCTGACGAGGGACGATGAGCATGAACGCTCAGCCGCGGCTGGCGGCGCCGAAGCTGGCCGGTTCCCGGGTGGTGGTCGTGGGCGCGGGCCGGAGCGGCGTGGCTCTCACGCGCTTTCTCCTGGCGCGCCAGGCCAGGGTCGTCCTTACCGACGCGCTTCCGGCGGAGGAGCTGGGGCAGGAGGTCGCGGCCCTCGGGAGGGAGGGAGCGATCCTGGAGCTCGGCAGGCACGAGTCACAATCATTCCTGGAGGCGGACCTCGTCGCGGTCAGCCCGGGAGTGCCTCTCGGTCTGCCGGCGATCGTCGAGGCGCGGCGCCGGGGCGTGCGCGTCGTGGCGGAGGTCGAGCTGGCCTGCTGGTTCCTCAAGGGGATCGTCATCGGCATCACGGGGACGAACGGCAAGAGCACGACGACGGCCTTGACGGCCCACCTGCTGTCGCACGCGGGGCTGAAGGCGGCGGCCTGCGGCAACATCGGCACCCCGCTCACCGATCTCATCCCCCGGGACGCGCCCGACCACTATTACGTCGTCGAGCTGTCCTCCTTCCAGCTCGAGGGGATCGACACGCTGCGCCCCTGGATCGCCGCGCTTTTGAACCTGAGCCCTGACCACCAGGATCGCTATCCCGATCCCGCGGCCTATTACGCGGCCAAGAGACGCATCTTCCTGAACCAGGGACCGGCCGATCACGCCATCCTCAACCGCGACGACCCCGAGGTCTGGAGCCTCGCCTCCACGCTGAAAGCGCGCGTGCACGCATTCAGCCGCGCCACCGACCTGTCCGAGGGGGCCTGCCTGAAGGGGGAAGGGATCGTCGTCCGGAGGCAGGCCCGGGAGATGCGCGCCGTCCCGCTGGACGCGATTCCGCTGTTCGGAGCACACAACCTGGAGAACGTCATGACCTCGCTGCTCGTCGCGGACCTGTGCGGCGTTCCGATCCCCAGGGCGGCCCAGGGGCTGCGGGCCTTCCGCGGGCTGCCGCACCGGCTTGAGAAGGTGCGCGACCTGGACGGTGTTGCCTACTACAACGACTCGAAGGCGACCAACGTCGGGGCGACGGCCATGTCCCTGCTGAGCTTCCCCGGCAAGGTCGTACTCATTCTCGGAGGGAAGGACAAAGGGGGCGATTTCGCCTCCCTGTCACCGCTCCTCCGGGGGCGTGTCGTGCACTTGATCCTCATGGGTCAGGCGCGCCAGCGCATCGCCGAGCAGGTCGGTCCGATTGTGCCGACGACGGAGGTCGCGACGATGGCGGAGGCGGTCGATGCCGCGCGGGCCGCCGCGCCCCGCGACGGCGTCGTCCTGCTCGCTCCGGCCTGCGCCTCGTTCGATCAGTACTCGGGATTCGAGCAGCGGGGGGACGACTTCCGTCGTCGGGTCATGGAGCTGAAAGGTTAGATGGCCCGCAAGCTGGCCTTCGACAAGACGCTGTTCGGGGTGGGCGTGGGCCTCACCCTGTTCGGGCTGGTGATGAGCTACAGCGCCTCGGCCGTGATCGCCATGGAGCGTTTCGGCAGCGCCCACCATTTCCTGCTCAAGCAGGCCCTCGCAGCGGCTCTCGGGATGGGCGGGATGGGTCTCGCCATGCACGTCGACTACCGGAAGCTTCTGCGCCGGCCGGCCGTCTACCTGGGCCTTCTGGTGTGCACGCTGCTGCTGATCGCCCCGCTGTTGACGGATCAGGCGCACCAGGTGCGTCGCTGGATCATGGTGGGACCGCTCCAGGTGCAGCCGTCCGAGATCGCCAAGCTGTCCCTCGTCGTCTTCCTCGCCTACATACTGGCCCGCAAGGAAGGCAGGATCAACGACGTGACGGGGACCATCGTGCCGTGCGCCGTTGTGGTCGGGCAGCTCGCGCTCCTGGTCTATCTGCAGCCCGACCTG
>JBIOWS010000078.1:0-4542 GCA_044868745.1 Candidatus Polarisedimenticolia bacterium | reverse complement strand
CGGCTCTGGAAGGAGTTCTTCGACAGGTTCTCCGAGGTCCGCCTGACCGTCGACGGCGTCCAGGTCGAGGTCGAGGGCGACCTCGGCTACGCCACCTACGACTGGAGGCTCAGCGGCCGGATGGGAGACTACGCTCTGGACGACCACGGCCAGGCCACCGCGATCTACCGACGGCAGCACGGGGAGTGGAAGCTGGTGCACGCCCATTACTCGCCCGCCCCTCCCGCACAGCCCGAGCCGACTCCCTCGCCCTCGGCCGAGGGCAAAGACGCCTCCCGCTGATCGTCCCCCGACGGGTGGACAAAGACGGAAGGAGACCTATCTTTACTTCGCGGGTGGGCGCGACGTGACGACGAAGACAGAGGTCTCCAGGGAGGTGCTGCCGAACGGACTCATCGTCCTGGTGGCCGAGGACCACGCCGCTCCGGTCGTCGCCAGCAATCTCTGGGTGCGCGCCGGCTACTTCGACGAGGAGGACCATCAGGTCGGGATCTCCCACGTCATCGAGCACATGTTCTTCAAGGGCACACCGGATCGCCCCCGCCCCGACCAGATCGCCACCGAGATCAAAGGTCTGGGCGGCGAGCTGAACGCCGGCACCTACTACGACTCCACCAACTACTACGTCGTCCTCCCCTCGGACAACTTCAGGAGAGGGCTGGAGATCCAGGCGGATGCGCTGATGCACCCGCTGTTCGACGAACAGGAGCTCAGGCGCGAGATCGAGGCGGTGATCCAGGAGGGTAGGCGCAAGATCGACTCTCCGCCCGCCTACGCCGTGGAGATGCTGTTCCGGGAAGCCTTCGAGTCGCACCGGATCAGGCGCTGGCGCATCGGCAACGAAGCGGGGCTGAGGGCGCTGACTCGCGACGACTTGCTGGCGTTCCTTGGCAGCCACTACGTCCCCGGCCGCATCATCCTCTCCGTGGCGGGCGACGTGAAGGCGTCGGCGGTGATCGAGGCTGCGCACGTCTACCTCGGAGGGATGCCGGCGCGCGAGGGGGCACCGCTGGGATCGCCTCCCGAGTCGGCGCAGGACCGCTTCAAGCACCACAGGCTCAGCGGCGACATCAGGCGTGCGTACACCCTCATCGGCTATCACACGCCCGCGGTGCTCACGGACGACGACGCGGCCGTCCGCGTGTTGGCGCACGTCCTGGGAACGGGGCGCGCCTCCCGCCTGTTCCAGGGGGTGAAGGAGCAGGCGGGACTGGTCGATTCGATTGGCGCAACGGCCGAGTCTTTCCGTGACATCGGTGTTCTGACCGTCGTGGCCGAGCATGAGCCGAAGAACGCCGCCGCGGTCGTCCGCGCGATCGTGAGCGAGGTGGAGCGCCTGCGCAGGGAGCCTCCCACCCATTCGGAGATCGAGCGGGCTAGGACAGCGATCGAGTTCCGCTACCAGCAGAGCCGGTCCGAGGTCTTCGGCCGATCCTCCATCCTGGCCTACTACGAAGCGCTCGGGGGATACCACCTGGCGGACGAGCACGTGGAGCGGCTTTCCAAGGTCTCCGAAGCGGATGTCCAGCGTGCGGCGCAGACCTATCTCGTCCTGGAGAACGCCACCCTCCTCGAGTATGCCCCGGAGGGGGTCGGCCCCCAGACCCAGGACGTCCAGGCGCTTCTAACCGACCTGCGCGCTCTGCGTCCCGCCGTGTCGACCCCCGAAATCGCCTCCCATCCTCCTGTCGCGGCGGCGCGTCAGGTGTCGCCGCCCAGGGTGGCGCGCGCGGGGGAGAGCCAGGGAGTGAGACGCCACCGCTTCGATGTGGGCTGCGTGCTGCTCCACGAGGAGCGCCGGGAGCTCCCCCTCGTCACCTTCTGCGTGGCCTTCCGGGGCGGCCGCTCGGCCGAAGGGCGGGAGAACTCGGGCATCACCCGCCTGATGCAGGCGACCATGGTCAAGGGGAGCGTCGCCCGCGGGGGCCGGCAGGTGGCGATGGAGATCGAAGGGCTCGGGTCGTCGATCGAGAGAGTGGTGGACGAGGACTACTTCGGTTTCGCGGTCAGCATCCTTTCGAGGTGCGCCCGGCGTGGCTGGGAAATATTAATCGACCTGGTGCGCCATCCCGCCTTCCGCCATGAGGAGATCGAGCGGGAGAGATCGATCCTGCACGCGGCGCAGGAGTCAATCAAGGATCAATCGCTCCCCTACACGTTCCAGCTCTTTCGCCAGGCGGCGTTTGGCAGCCATCCCTACGCCCTCCCATCGTTCGGCCTGGCGGCACCGGTGCAGTCGATGAAGCGCGACGGCCTGGTGAAGTGGCACCGCCTGATGGTCCGGCCGGTCACGATGGTCGTCTCGGTGGTCGGTGACCTGGGGGAGCAGGAGAGCGTCGATCTGGTTGGCTCGTCTCTCGTCGATTGGGGAGACGAGGGCCACGGCGAGTGCGACCCCGGCCAGCTGGTGGCCTGGGGGGCGTCGGAGGTCGTGGAGACGCGCCGCCGACAGCAGACGGCCCAGGTAATCGGTTTCCCGACTCCAGGCCTCCAGACGCCGGAGCGGTTCTCCCTCGACCTGATCCAGGCGCTCACCTCGGGGCTCGGCGGCCGCTTCTTCGAGGAGATCCGTGGTCGCCGCGGCCTCGCCTATGCCGTGCACGCCTTCAACTATCACAGAGTCGGTGGAGGGGCGTTCGCAGTCTACATGGCGACCTCCCCGGGCGACGAGGTCGAGGCAAGGCGCGTGCTGTTCCGGGAAATCGCCCGTCTGCGCGTGGAAGGCCCGCGGCGCGACGAGGTGGAGCGGGCCGTCTGTTACACGCGCGGGATCCATGCCGTCGCGCTGCAGGGCTGCAGTCTGCGCGCCTTCCGGTACACCGACGCCGAGGTGCGCGGCATCGGGATGGAGGCGGTGCACGAGTATCCACATCGGGTGTCCGCGGTCGTCTACGAAGAGATCCACGACGCCATCTGGCGGTACCTGGACCCCGACCACTGCGCGCTCGGCATCCTGCGCGGCAACGGGCCGCTCCCTTGAGACATCCCTGTCCTTAAGGCGGTCCCGGCCGCGACGAGCAGTGGCGCTCCAACGAACTGGGACCTCAGAGCGAGGGTGTCGGAGACGGCTCGGGGGCGGGCGCGGGCGCCTCAGGCGGAGCGGGTGTCGGCTCCGGGCCGGGTGATGGTTCCGGCGCGGGAGGCGTCGGTGATGGCTCTGCGGGCGCCGGGGCCTCGGGCTCCGGCTCGGGCTTGGCGTGCTTCTTCAGATTGCCGGACAGCCGCTTCACTTCCACGCGGCGGTTCTTCTCCCGCCCCTCCTCGGTCTCGTTGTCGGCGACGAAGTTGATCGCGCCGTACCCTTTGATGAGGATGCGCTTCGGGTCGATGCCGTGCTGGACCAGCCACTCCTTCACCACCTCGGCGCGGCGCTGGGAGATGGCGCGGTTGCCCTGCGGGGTCCCGGAGCTGTCGGTGTAGACGCCGACCTCGACCGTCACGTCGATCCAGTAATCCATCGCCTCCACGAGCAGGGCGATCCAGGCGTCGGCGCCCGGGTACAGCTCGATGCCTCGATGGAACCTGACGTTCTGGAGGACCTGCGCCTCCTCCTCGTCGAGCCGCACGCGCGGACATCCTTCCTTGTCGAGCTTCATCGTCCTGGGAGTGTCCTGGCACTGGTCGAGCCCGTCGAGCACCTTGTCGCCATCGCTGTCCTTCGGGCAGCCCTTCTCGTCCACGGTGGCCCCCGCCGGTGTCAGCGCGCAGGTGTCCACCCCGTCCACGACCCCGTCGTTGTCGGTGTCGTGGGGGCAGCCCGCCGTCGGGCTGTCGGCCGGATCGACGAGCGCGCCTTCCGGCGTGTCGGGGCAGTGGTCGATGCCGTCGAAGATCTTGTCGTGGTCGCTGTCGGTCGGGCAGCCGTCGGCGTTGACGATCGCCCCCTTCGGGGTCTCGGCGCACTTGTCGGCCCCGTCCGGCACCCCGTCGCCGTCCGAGTCCAGCGGGCAGCCCTTCTCGTCCACCGGCCAGCCACTGGGGGTGTCGGGGCATTTGTCGAGCCCTTCCATCACGCCGTCGAGATCGATGTCCCACGGGCAGCCGCTGTGCCGGTCGACCAGGGCGCCCTTCGGCGTGTCCGGGCACTCGTCCCGGAGGTCGAGGACGCCGTCGCCGTCGGTGTCTGCCGGGGCGCCGCCCCCGACCACCCAGGTCAGGCCGACGTTGATGTGCTCGTTGTGGTAGATCTCGACGGGGGCGTACTCCGTCTCGAACTCGGCGCGCACCGCCATGTGTGCTGTGAGGCGCATCCGCACCCCGCCGCCGATCGTGACCACCTTGGCACGCAGGTCCCCCGCGTCGTCAGAGGACAGCCGCGGCTTGCTGGCTGTGAAGCGTACGTGGCCGAAACCGAAGTGGACGTAAGGCTTGAAGCGTCGTCTCTCGTTCGTGGGGTCGATGATGAAGCGCGCGTGGTAGGACTCGGACCCGAAATTCCTCCCCGGAGCCAGGAAGAAGACGGTCGGCCGATCGATGAGGATGCTGTTCTCGTCCTGGAGCTCGGACGAAGACGTCTTAAAGTGCTGGATCTCGACGGCGTAG
>JBIOWS010000077.1:0-3364 GCA_044868745.1 Candidatus Polarisedimenticolia bacterium | reverse complement strand
CAGGTCGTAGAGCTCCACGTAATAGAACGCGGCGACGCAGCAGAGGGCGAGCACCAGGGCCCGCCCCAGCGCCGCGGCGGCGTCGATCCCGCCACAAGGCAGAGTGCCTGTTGCGAGGAAGTCCGCGGCCCACACCGCCGCGCCGATCAGGCTTCCCTCGAGGAGCGCCAGCGTCATCGTCATGGCGTTCGCGCGCCTGCCCCGGCCGCCCGCTCCCACCCCCCTGCGCGGATGGTGCCTCGCGAACGGAGATACCCGTCGTAATAGCCGTAATATCCGGAGAACGGTCGATCGTCGCCGTTGAAGACGATCCCGATCACCTTTTCGGGCTCCAGCAGCTCCAGCGCCTCCTCCACCAGTCGCCTGGGCGTCTTGTGGGCGGCCACCACGAGGATGGCGCCGTCCGCCCATTTCGCCAGGACGCGACCGTCCGGGACGGGGATGAGGGGGGGCGTGTCGACGATGACGGTGTCGTAGCGGCGCCGCGCCTCGTCGAGAAGTTCTCCCAGCCGCCGGGACTTCAGCACCTCGTAGGGGGCGTCGGAGACCCTCCCGGCGGGCAGGATCGCGAGGTTGAAAGGGGGCCGGTGCCGGATCAGGTCCGCCAGGGCCAGGTCCGGATCCGAGATGATGTCCACGAGACCCCGTCCGGCTGCGCCGAGCCCGAGATGGTTCCCCACGGAGGAGAGACGCAGGTCGGCATCCACCAGCAGCACACGGGCATCGGGATCCCGGGACAGGGCCCCCGCGAGGTTGATGGCGGTGGTCGTCTTGCCTTCCCCGGCGGCGGCGCTAGTCACGGCGATCACGGACATCTCATGGATGCGGCGGCGCTGCTCGATCACGTGACGCAGAACGAGATACTGCTCCGCCTCGAACGAATCGGGGGCGACCAGGCTCACGAGGCGCCCTTCGATCGCGCCTCCGGCCGGGCTTCGCCCCCTTCGGCGGTTGCCGTCCTCTGCCATGTGCGTCGTGCGTTGATGAGGTTTCATGCTACGCGGGCAGTTTTACCCGCGGGGAAGCCTCGCTACAATGAGAGCAATCCTGAATAGCTTTGGGGAGAAATGCGGAGAGATGCCTCAGGGTGGCCCCTAGCGGGCATGGTGTGCCTCTAAGGGAAAGGGGCTACGCCAGGGCTATTGCGGCCTGGAGCGTCACGCAGAGACTCGTTCCCAGGTGACGCGCTGGCGTCCGGTGAGGAAGCGCACGAAACCGACCACGGTGGCCCAGTTCAACAGACAGATCGTGTACGGGAGGGAAAGCAGGACGCCCGTCGCGCGGGCGCTAGGCCGCGTCGCGCCGAAGCAGGCCGCCGCGTAGAAGACAATCTGTCCCAGGAAGGCACCGCGGTAGAACGGCCGGTCCGCCAGGAGCAGGCTGGTCGTAAGCGCGGACGCGAGCAGGAGCGGGCCGAGCAGGCGCAGTCCTTTGTGGGAGACCGTCTGCAGCCAGAGGCGGTTGCGGAACGGATCCAGAAGCCAACGCTCCCGGGCGAAGAGCTGGAAGTTCCCGGCGATCGTACGCACCTTGCGGGCGAATTCCTCCCGCGGGGTGGACGCGGGGCGGTCGTGCGCACGCGCCCCGGGCTCGAAGATGATCCTGTATCCTCGGCGGGCGATCCTCATCGGGATCAGGACGTCATCCAGAATCGTGTCGTCGGGAATCGGCTCGAACAGGGAGCGTCTGATGGCGTAGATCGCCCCGGTCGCTCCGACCGCCGAATCGACCCGGCTCTCGTTCCGCCGGATCGATTTCTCGATGCGCCAGTAGGTCCCGATCCCCGACACGACCCCCGTCTTCGCCTCGCCTCCGGTCAGGATCAGCTCGCCGCTCACGGCCCCGACTCTGGGATCGACGAACGGGGCGACCAGGGCCCTCAGGGCAACCTTTTCGAACCGTTGCCTGGCGTCCGCCAGGACCACGATCTCGCCCTGGGCCCGTGGCACCAGCTCGTTGAGGACGGCGGCCTTGCCGCGGCGCGCGGCGAAGGCGATGACCTTCACCCCTGCCGCCCGATAGCGTGTCGCCCGCTCCTCCGTGCCATCGGTCGATCCGTCGGAGGCCAGCAGGATCTCGCGACGGTTTTCCGGGTAGTCGAGGCTCAGCAGATCCTCGAGCTTCCCCGCCACGCTCGCCGCCTCGTTGTGAGCCACGACCAGCACGGTCACCGGAGGCACGCCGCGGTCCGTGCCGACCGGACTCGAACCCAGCGCCGCCCACAGCCGGACCAGGAGCGCGTAACCGACGTAGGCGTAGCCGAGCAGAAAAATGGAAACCCAGAAGATAATCACCGCGGACATGGTGGCCTGCGCGACCGGTCCTCGCAGGAGTCGCCGAGGTCCGCCGCCCCGATGGCCGCCGGGGTCCGGGGGGGAACCAGGGCGGCTGCCGGCTGGAGGCAGTCAGGCCGGTCGGGGCGACGGATGGCTGCACCTCGTGGCGACGACTAGCGCACCAGGACGATGTCGCCCGGGAGGAGCTCGAGGTTCTCCTGCGCACCGTCGGACATCGCCTTGCCGTAGTCGAAACGGATCCTGTCCACCCGCGCGCCTTTCCCACGCAACACGACGATGCGGGGTCGCGAGGCGAACTCGGTCAGCCCGCCAGCGAGGGCGAGGAGATCCAGCACCGTGGTCCGCCCCTTCAGCTCGTAGCGCCCGGGATGAGCGACCTCGCCCAGGATCGAGACCTTGGGGCTGCGCACTTCCTGGACGATGACGGAAACCTCGGGGGTCGGCATGTACTCCGCCAGCCGGCGAACCAGGACCTCTCGCAGCTGCATCGGCGTGAGGCCCGCGGCCTGCACATCGTTGAGCAGCGGCAGCGAGATCATGCCGTCCGGACGGACGGGGACCTCCCGGCTCATCGACTCGTTCTTCCACACCGCCACGTACAGCACGTCCTCGGGGCCGATGCGGTACTCCGCGGGGGGCACGGCCTGCCCCCGTTTGGCGTCCTCCCGGCCGCGAACCTCCGCCAGCTCCACCGGATTGAAGGCGACGGACTGGAGCGCCAGGAAGGCGGCGAAGAGCGTCCTCGGGGTCATCGCGTCTCCCCGATCCGACCAGCGGCCGTCCGGAGCCCGGCCGCCGGGCGGGCCACCAAGCGCAATGCGATGGTGTTGCGGGCGATCTCGAGTGGTCCGTCGGCGCCGGCGGTGGCTCCCAGGACACCTTCCTGGAGGAGGTGCTGGTAGGTGCCTACCAGGGACATCCAGGGACCCAGCCGGCAGGTGGTCTCCAGATTGAGCAGGTAGACCGTTGCGGTCTCGCCACCTCGCGTTCCGCCGACCCTGAAGAGGCCCGGCGCGGCACTCACTTGCAGAGAGCGCACCGGCCTCAAAGAGAGCGTGGGCGAGAGG
>JBIOWS010000076.1:0-4172 GCA_044868745.1 Candidatus Polarisedimenticolia bacterium | reverse complement strand
CTTTCCCGTCGTGCTGTTCGCGGCGCTCTTCGCCTTGTCGCTGCGCATGAACAGGAACGTCACCGACTTCGCCCTGGCGACCTTTCCCGGCGTCTCCTCCACCGCCACCTGGCTGCTGACGCGGCGGGCGGGAGGATCCCCGGACCGCTCCGGCGGGCCACGGCCGGGATGGGCGTTGTCGTTCGGACTCACGGCGATTTTCCTCGCCCTGGCGGCCTGGTTCGCCGTGCGCGGCTACGCCTTCGGCCCCGCCAGCCGGAGGCCGTCCGGGCTCGGTCTCGGGGGGAACGTCCCGGTGGCGGCGGCTGACTACCTGGAGCGCAACCAGGTGCGCGGGAACGTCTTCAACACCTACGCGATCGGATCGTACCTGGTCTATCGCTTCCACCCGGCGATGCGTGTGGCGATGGATTCGCGCAACGACGTGTACGGGGAGGAGCTGTACCGGGAGTACTCGAGGGCCTTGGTTGATCCCGAGGCGCTGGACGCGATGCTGCGGCAGATCGACGCCATGGCGGTCGTCCTGGAGTGGCCGAAGCCGGGCGTGGTGGCGACCGGTTCGGCGCTGCATCGGCTGCAGGAATGGCGGCCTGTCTATTTCGACGACCTGACGGTCGTCTACCTGCGCGTCTCGGGGCCCTACGCCTCGGTGGTTGGGCGCGACGGCTACGCCCTTCTCGATCCCCCCCTGTTCCGGCCGGGCCAGCTCCGGCCGGCCGACGCGGGGCGCGCACTAGAGGAAGCGGACCGCGCGCTTCGCCTCGATCATGGATCCCGCATCGCCCAGGTCATGAGGATCGACGCGCTGTTGGCGCTCGGGCGACGTCGCGAGGGGCTCGAGGAGGAGGGGCGGATCCTGCGGGACGACCCGCCCCTGTATCATATTTATAACTACCTCGGCATGATGCGCCTGACCCTGGGAGACAGGCGGGAGGCGGCGGACCGCTTCCGGAGGGCCCTCGAACTCAACCCCGTCTCCGACGTGGCGCGCCAGGGGCTCGAGCGCTGCGGCCTCGGCCCCTGAGCGCAGGGATCGGATCAGGGTGGGCCCAGGAACTCCTCCACGGGGCGGACGGTGACGGGGCCGAGGGTCTCCAGGTCCTTCTTCAGCTCCGCCGCGGGGCCGACCACCACGATCGCCAGATCGTCCACCGGTAGATGGCGCGCCGCGGCGCGCTTCACCGCTTCGATCCCGACGGCGCGCACGCGCTTCTGGTACTGATTGATGTAGTCGGCCTCGAGCCCGAAGAACTCCACCTCGAGGATCTGCTCCGCCAGGTCCTCCGGGCTCTCGATGCGTCGCGGGAAGATCCCCGCCAGGAAATTGCGTGCCTTGTCGAGGTCGCCCGGGGGAATCGCTCCATCGCGGAGCTTGCGCACCTGCTCCAGTGAGACCTTGATCGTCTCGAGGACGGAGGGGGTGCGCGAGAAGGTGGCGACGAAGACGCTGCCGGGGGCGCGTCGCGCCTCGATCTGGCTCCTGATCTGGTACGTGAGCCCGCGCTTGACGCGCACCTCATCGACGAGCCAGGAGGTGAACCCCGTCCCCAGGATCGCGTTGGCGATCTCGAGAGACGGGTAATCGGGGTCGCTCCGCCGGATGGCGACGTTGCCGAAGCGGATCTGGCCCTGGGTGGCGTCCGGCTTGTCGACCAGGAGCACTCTGCGCCCCCGGACCGGCTGGGCGTCCGGAACGCGCGTCTCCGGGACCGTGCGGCGCTTCCACGAACCGAAATAGCGCTCGGCACGCTGCGCCGCCTGAGCGGCACTCACATCCCCCACGATCGCCAGAAGAGCGTTGTTGGGCGCGTAGCGCGCCTCGTAGAAAGCCGCCACGTCCGGCCGCGCGATCGCCTGCACCGTGCGCCGGGAGCCCAGGGGCGGGCGACCGTAGGGGTGCGCCCCGAACAGCCAGGACGAGAACGCCTGGCGCGCCACCTCCTCCGGGTCGTCCTGGAGACCGAGGAGGTCGGCCAGCACGAGCCTCTTCTCCTTGTCGAAATTCTCCTGACGGAAGGCGGGGTTCAGCACCAGGTCGGCCAGGAGATTGAAGCCGACCTCGAAATCGCGCGAGGCGAATTCCCCGACCACCACCGTGCTCTCGAGCCCGGCCATCGACTCGAGCGACCCACCGACGAATTCCACCTCTTCGGCGAACTGTTGCGCCGGCCGCGTCCGCGTCCCGCGCGCCAGCAGCCGGGCGGTGAGCGCCGCGGTCCCCTCCTTCCCCGCCGGATCGGAGATCGCTCCCGTCTTGACCAGCAGCCGGAACTGTACGAGCGGTATGGTGCGGCGCTCCATCACGAGGACGGTGAGGCCGTTCTTCAGGACGGTCCGGGACGGCGCCGGGAGTCGGAATCCGCCGGCAGACGCGGGCGCTGCCACCGGCGAAGCGGCGGCGACGGACGCCAGGCCGAGAACCAGCGCGACCGCCGCGAGCCGCTTCGGTACCGCCCCGCTCATTTCGGGCCCTGTCCGGCTTCGGTCGCCTGCGTTACGATCGCGACGGTGCGATTGTCCGGCTTGAAGTACTGGGAGGCGATCCTGAGGAGATCGGCCTTGCGGACCACCTCGTAGCTCTTGAGGATGGTGAACAGGCGCGCGTAGCCGCCGAAGTAAGTCTCGAACACACCCAGTTGTTCGGCCCTGCCGCCATTCGTCTTGAGGAGCTTCACCTGGGACGTGGTCCTGACGTTCTTGGCCTTCTGCAGCTCGGCGTCCCCGACCTCTTCACGCGCCAGACGCTCCACCTCGTCGTGCAGGGCCGCCTCCAGCGCCTCCACCGCCACGCCCGGCTTGGCCTCCGCATGGATGATGAAGAGGGATGGGTCGACCCGCCAGTCATTGGTCACGGAGACCCTCGTCGCCAGCTCCTTCTCGTACACCACGCGCCTGCTGAGACGCGAGGACTCTCCCTCGCCCAGGATCGTCTCCAGCAGATCCAGCCCGTACAGGTCCTCGGAGTCGGTCCCCGGGACGTGGTAGGCGACCGCGATCGCCGGCAGCTCGGCCGCCTTCTTCAGGATGGCCCGCCGCTCACCGTACTGCCCGGGCTCGCTCCGGACGATGGCCGGCCCCTGCGGCTGCGCGGAGATCGATCCGTAGGCCTTGCCGATCAAGGCGATCGCCCGCTCCGGCTTGAAGTCCCCGACCATGACGATGGTGGCGTTGTTGGGAGCGTAGTGGGTGCGGAAATAGCTCTCGCAGTCGGCGACGGTGATGGCGTCCAGGTCCGCCATCCAGCCGACGACCGGAGAGCCGTACGGATGGGCGAGGTAGGCGGTGGCCTGCAGCAACTCGAAGAGCGATCCCTCGACGTCGTTGTCCACCCGGAGCCGGCGCTCCTCCTTCACCACCTCCCTCTCGGAGGCCAGCCCCTGCTCGCTGATGCGCAGGGCGGCCATCCGGTCGGCCTCCATGTCCACGACCAGCTCCAGTGCGTCCGCGGGAAAGTCCTCGTGGTAGACCGTGATGTCCTCCGTGGTGAAGGCATTGCTCAATCCGCCGCGCGACTCCAGCGCGCGATCGAAAGCGCCCGGCCCGTATTTCGCCGCTCCGTTGAACATCATGTGCTCGAAAAGATGAGAGATTCCCGTCCGCCCGGGGCGCTCGTCGCGCGATCCGACCCGGAAAAATGTGAAATAGCTCATCGAGGGGACGGCATGGTCCTCGAGAGCGAGGACCTTCAGCCCGTTTTCGAGCCGGTACGGCACGACATTGAAGCGGATCTCCTGGGCGGCGGGGCCGGAGGCGGAGAAGACCAGGGCACCGAGGAACGCCACGACGGATCGGAAACTGCTCTTCACCGGCACCTCGGGATGCCCCGGGGGACGACACCGGGGGGTGCGGAAAGACGGCGGATTATAGCAGAGCGGGCGCGGCACCAAAGCGCGCGCTCCCCGTGTTCGCAGGCGCACGCCCGGGACGCTGCGGCTGCGCAGCGTCCGGGCCGGCAGGCCGGCCGACTTCGCTTGCCGCTCCCCTCCCCTGCCGGTATACTCCCGTCCGATGCAGCAGAATCCGACGGGCGCCAGACCTCGCCGCGCTGTCGTCCTCGCCGCCGCGCTCGTCGCCTGCGCCTCCGCTCTGGCCGCCTGCGGCGGCGGGGGAGAGAACGAGAACAAGATCGCCCCTATCCGCGCCAGCCTCTCGGTCGACCCGCCCCCCCCGGA
>JBIOWS010000075.1:0-3975 GCA_044868745.1 Candidatus Polarisedimenticolia bacterium | reverse complement strand
GATGCGGCGCTCGTGCGGGAGAACTCAGGCAACCGACGGACCGGAGTCGGGATCGTCGACGGGGATAGCGTAGATGTCATGACCCTCGAGGTTGACTCGGACCTTGGTAGCCCCCAGCGAGCGCCCTTTCATGCCTTCGCGAGCGATGGCCTCGAGAAGTGCGACTCGGCCGTCACCGAGGAGTCGGCTTCCCAAGGGGGGCGGGCCGTCCCGGAATCGCAATCGAGCGTCGATCAACCAGATGCCGTCCTCGGTGAAACAGCCCTCGGTCGAGACTGTGAAGGGATCGTACTTCCTCCGGTAGGGCATGGCTCAACTCTCCCTCGCGTCGGACCCGAAGTCAAGAACGGACCGGTGAAACCACAATGAGCCAGGAATCGAAGTCCCTCGCTCGACTCGGGCCACGCATGGTCCCACTCGACGATCTTCTGCCGCACCCGCTGAACAGCAACGTGATGCCGCCGGATCTGCGCGCGAAGCTGAGGGCGCACATCAAGCGCACGGGCCGCTATCCCTATCTCGTGGTCCGCCCGCATCCCAACGAGTCCGGCAAGTACCAAGTACTGGACGGTCACCACCGCGTCGCCATCCTCCGCGACCTTGGACATACGGAAGCCCGCTGCGACGTGTGGCAGGTGGACGACCGGGAGGCCAAGCTGCTGCTGGCCACACTGAACCGCCTGCAGGGGCAGGACCAGCCGCTCCGGCGGGCCGAGCTCGTCCACGAACTCCTGGGCGAGATGAGCCTGGACGACTTGGCTGGCCTCCTGCCGGAGACCGACAAGCAGTTGGAGGAGCTGCACGCTCTCCTGGAGTTCCCCGCCGAGGAGGTCGCGGCGCTCCTCGAAGAGCAGGCTGAGGCAGCCGAGAAGGTGTTGCCGCGGGTGATGACCTTCGTGGTCACGCCCGAGCAAGAGGAGCTCATCGAGCAGGCCGTGGAGCTCGCGAGCGACGGCACCCCAGGACGGGACCGGAAGGCTCGGGGCCTCGCGAACCTGGCGAAGCGATTCCTGCAGGAAAGGTCGGATGGCCAAGGTATCCAGCAAGACTCGTGAGGAGGCCCGCCGGCTGTTTCTGACGGGCGAGATGCGGCTGAACTCCGAGATCGCCGCCAGGCTAGGCGTCAAGGCGCACACGGTGGGCCTGTGGCGCCGACAGGAAGACTGGGACGGTCTCCTGCTCAAGATCGACCGCCGAGCGGCCCAGATGTTCGTCGAGAAGATCGCCACCGACCGAGTCTCCTTGAACGTCTTCCACTTCCGCTACTGGGAAGTGCTCTTCGCCAAGGTCGCTGAGGAGCTGAAAAGCAAGAAGGCCCTGTCTGTGCGAGACCTGGATCGACTCGCCGGCATCCTGGAGCGGGCCCAGCGGGGCCAGCGGGTTGCCAAGGGGATGAGCGCCAACGGCGAGACGGAAGAGGGAGTGAGGGCGCAGGCGCAGGCGGAAATCCGCCGGCTGATCGACGCCTTCATCGAGTCCGTGAAGGAGAACGTCCAAGATGAAGAAACGCGTGACCGCATCCGTCGTGCCATTTTCGACGCGCTACCTCAAGCGGCGGACGACGGAACTGGCGAGCCCGGCGACGAGGTCGCTCACTGACCCCCTGGCCGCGTGGGCGCTGAAGCGCATCCGGCTCGACGGTCGGCCCTTCAGCTTTGCCAGGCATGAGTACCTGAGGGCGATCTACGACGACCAGTCGCCTCACGTCGTCGTCAGCAAGGCGGCTCAGGTGGGCGGCAGCACCTTCGCCATCCTGCGAAGCCTGCACGCCTGCGCGACCGGTTTGAACACGCTTTACTTTTTCCCGACCCGCACGGATGTCCTCGACTTCAGCCGAAGCCGGGTGACGCCGCTCCTCGCTGAGAACCCATTCCTGGAGCGCCTGCTGACCGACACCGACACGGCCGGGCTGAAGAAGATTGGCGACGCCTTCTTCTACATGAGGGGCATGCAGAGCCAGGTGGGGATGAAGTCCGTCCCGGCCGACCTCCTCGTCTTCGATGAGCTGAACGAGACGGAGCCGACTGCCAAGACTCTCGCGATGGAGCGCCTGTCGCACAGCGACTACAAGCGGGTCATCGAACTGTCCAACCCGTCTCTGCCCGACTACGGCATCGACGAGAACTACCAGAAGAGTGACCAGCGGCACTGGACTTTAAAATGCCCCTCCTGCGCGAAATGGAGCGCTCCTGAGCGTGATTTCCCGAGGAAAATCGGGGAGGAGGTACGGATCATCCTCCCCCGGGAAGATGGGTCCTATTTTCTCGCTTGTTCGCACTGCCAGGCCGCACTCGACATTGACCAGGGCGAGTGGGTCGCTGACTTCCCGGACCGGCCCATCCACGGCTACCGCATCTCCCAACTCTTCTCCCCCAAGGTCGACCCGGGGGAAATCCTCCGGGAATACCGGACCACTCGCTTCCCGGAGCGCTTCTACAACCTGAAGATCGGCGTCCCCTGGGCCGACCTCGAGCGCCGCTTGGACATCATGTCGGTCCTGGCGCTCTGCTCGGAGGCCGTCATGCCCGACCGGGCCGACCGGGAAGCCGTCCACACGATGGGCATCGACACCGGGAGGGAGCTCCACGCGGTGGTGCTCCGGGAGGACGATCGCGACCGGAAACGCCAGCACGTAGTGCACCTGGGCGCATACCGCGACTTCTCGGATCTCGATGCTCTCATCGCTCGCTTCCGCGTCCAGCAGTGCGTCATCGACGGCCTGCCCGAGACCCACGAGACTCGGAAGTTCGCCGAGCGACACCGGGGCTGTGTGTTCATGAGCTTCTTCAACGAGCACCAGCGGGGCGCTGCCGCATGGAATCACCAGACTCAGATCGTGCAGGTGAACCGCACCGAGGCCTTGGATGCTTCCAGGGAGGCGGTCCGTCAACAGCGCCTGATCCTCCCGCGCCAGACCCCGATCGTCGACACCTTCGCCCGGCACATGGCGGCGGACGCCAAGATACTCGACGAGGACGAAGAGACGGGGGCCCAGAAGTACCGCTACATCCGGACCGGGGAGGACCACTTCTCCCTGGCCTTCACCTACGCCTGGATGGCGGCCAGCCGGTACATGGACGCGGTGGAGCTGAAGGTCGTCTGGATCTGAGCCGGACTCGGAGCAATCTAGCGAGTTTCGCGAAAGCGCCCGGGATTCTGTGGGCAATACCTCCTGACCCTCAGGGGACTTTAGTGATTTTTTGACCGGATAGTCTGAGCCGGCCCGAGAAGCGGCATCGGGTTCCGGGAAAGGGGCGATCTAGCGGCATCGCCCTCCCGCCGGAGTACCGTTAAGCGGCATACCCCCCTCCGGAGATGCCCTTTATGCGGCATCGACTCCCGGAAAAAGGCCCGGGAAGCGGCATCGAAATGGACTTTTTGGGACCGATGCCGGTTGCCAGGGAGAGCAGGCTCGGGCGCTAAGTCTCGCCTTTTCAATCAGCAGGCAGGAATCCGGCTACCCGCAGAGGCGGCAGGGACCCCCGGTGTAGCCCCGGAAAACTGCCGTTTGAATGCCGGTTGCCTGCCGGTCGGCGGTCCAGATCGGCCGGATCTGCCGCTTCTCTGCCGGTGGATGTTCGCCGCATGTCGCCCTTGGAGCGAATCACGACACGTTTGCTTCGGGCGGATTGTGAATGCGGGGCAGGCTTGGTAGAATTCGCTCACCGCGTCAACTCGGAGGCGACAATATGCCGCGTCAGCCGAGCAGGAGCGTCGGCCTGTACCGGAAGCGCGGCTGTCACCAGCTGCTTGGTGAAGGAATCAGCGTCGCGCGACGAACAGATGCACTTCCGGATTACCGTCGATCGCTGTTCCGCTGAGGAAGCCGATCCAATCCCCACCCCGCATTGTCGGAGAGCACGGGAGCCATCGATCCTTGTCAAGCCCCTCTTCTCCAAGCCGGAGTTCGAATGACCCACGTGATCTCCTGAAGGCCCTTACTGCATGGCCGTTCCAAGTAGTGCGTCAGAATGG
>JBIOWS010000074.1:0-7688 GCA_044868745.1 Candidatus Polarisedimenticolia bacterium | reverse complement strand
GCAGAAGGAAGGGAAGGCGGTCATCGGCGGCACGACCTACACCGACCGCCTGGAGATGGACCGCGACTTCGGCCAGGAGGAGATGAAAGCGGCGGGACTGACGACGCTGCCCCGCTGGGAGTTCAGCAGCTTCGACGAGGCGATCACTTTCATCAAGGAGAGCCCCGGCCGCTACGTGGTCAAGCCGAGCGGACGGGCGCAGAACGAGAAGGTGCTGTCGTTCGTCGGCCAGGAGGAGGACGGCCTGGACGTGATGTCGATGCTCGAGCACTACAAGAGAGGCTGGGCGTCGAAGATCAAGTCGTTCCAGCTGCAAAAATTCGTGGCGGGCGTCGAGGTGGCCGTCGGCGGCTTCTTCAACGGCAACGATTTCGTCTTGCCGGTGTTCATCAACTTCGAGCACAAGAGGATGTTCAACGACGAGATCGGGCCGCAGACGGGCGAGATGGGGACGGCCGGTTTCTGGTTTGGACCGAACCAGCTCTACCAGCAGACGCTGCTCAAGATGAAGGACAGGCTGGCCGCCGCCAAGTACGTCGGCTACGTGGACATCAACTGCATCGCGAACTCGCGTGGTATCTATCCCCTGGAGTTCACCTCGCGCTTCGGCTACCCGACGATCAACCTGCAGATCGAAGGTGTTTTGTCGAAGTGGGGCGAGTTCCTCGCCGCCCTGGCGCGAGGCGAGTCGTTCAACCTGCGCACCAAGCGCGGCTTCCAGATCTGCGTCGTCGTCGCGGTGCCCCCCTTCCCGTTCATCGACCCCGACGCCTTCAAGAAGTTCTCCGAGGACGCCGTCGTGCTGTTCAAGAAGCCGATGTCGGAGGGGATCCACCCGGGTGACGTGCGCCTGGTGGAAGGCGACTGGCGGCTCGCCGGCAACTCGGGGTACGCGCTCGTGGTCACCGGCTCCGGATCGACGATGGAGGACGCCCGGCGCGAGGCCTACAACCGCGTGAAGAACATCCTCATCCCGAACATGTTCTACCGCACCGACATCGGCGACCGCTGGATCCGCGAGGGGGACCTCCTGCAGACCTGGGGATACCTGTCGTAGGGGGCGGCCGTGATCGCCGAGGCCAGCCCGGGTCCGCACGCCGCTTCGTATCATTCTTTATAAGCGCCGCGCCTTGACTTCCCGCGGGCGGTCACCATATTGAAATCGCCGCCGGCGGGTCCGGGTGCTCGGCCGGCTGGCCGTCGAGGCGGGCGCGGCTTATAGTCGTGCCACACCAGACGAGGAGACCGTGAGCCTGCGCAAGAAGCTGTTCTGGATTTCGGTCCTCTATTTCGCCGAAGGCCTGCCGTTCGGGATCGTGTACGACGTCCTGCCAGTCTACTTCCGCCAGCACGGCGTCTCCCTGAAAGAGATCGGCTTCATGTTCTTCCTGACTCTGCCGTGGACCATCAAGGTCCTCTGGTCGCCGCTCGTCGATCGCTTCGGAGAGAGGCGCACCTGGGCGACGCTCTGCTGCGCCGCCATGGCCTGCGTGATGGTGGCGGTGCCGCTGTTCCAGGCGTCGCAGCCCACGCTCCTTCTGTGGGCCGTGCTGCTGGCCTTCACCGTGGCCTCGGCGAGCCAGGACATCGCCATAGACGCCTACACGATCGGCCTCCTCTCGAAGGGAGAGGAGGGGGTCGCCAACGGCTACCGGCTGGCGCTGTACCGCGTCGCCGTCCTTCTCGGCGGCGGCGGGACGATGTACCTGGTGAAGCCGCTCGGCTGGACCTGGATCTTCCTGCTGCTGGCGCTCGGTTTCGTGGCGCTGGCGATCGCGGCCTGGGCGATCCCGCCGGTCGCGGTCGTGCACCAGCCGCCGCGCGAATGGGCGCGTCACTTCCTGGCTTTCCTCGGACGACCCGGATCGATCGCCGTCTTCGGCTTCATCCTGACCTACAAGATGGGCGATTTGGTGATGGGGCCGATGGTCAAGCCGTTCTGGGTCGATCAAGGGATGAGCGCCGGGGAGATCGGCACCATCTCCACCATCGCGGGAACGGTCCTGGGCATCCTCGGGACGCTCGTCGGCGGCGTCTTCACCAGCCGCTACGGGATTTTCCGCGGCCTCTGGGTCCTCGGACTGGTGCAGGCCGGTTCGAACCTCGGCTACGCCGCCGTGGCGTATTTCGGCCTCGGCCGGCCCTTTCTCTACGGGGCGTCGATGTTCGAGTCGCTCACCTTCGGATTGGGGACCGGCGCCTTCTTCGCCTTCCTGATGCGCATCTGCGACAAGAGCCAGGCCGCCACGCAGTACGCGCTCCTGACCTCCATCTTCGGCCTGAGCCGCTTCTTCGGCGGCTGGAGCGGCGTCGGCGTGGAGCACCTCGGCTACGCCGGCTTCTTCACCCTCACCTTCCTCCTCGCCCTGCCCGCCTACGCCCTCCTCCCCTGGGTCCGCGGCTGGATCGGCAACGGCAACGGGCAGGGAGCCGATGCGGCGGTGAGCGCGCAAGCCTCGCCCCACCGCCCCAAGGCGGTTCCAGCCTCCGCGCGTTAGTCAGAATTGCCTCTCACACTCCCTCCGCCTGCGGTATATTCCTGGACAGGTCAACAATATTGATTCTGAGCTTCCATTGATGAATCCCATCCTGCAGGAAGCGTGCACGCGGGGGTGAGGAGGGATGGGACGAAGCCGTCGTCCGGGCACCTCCGGGGCGCACTTCTGCATCGGACCCGCATCTTCCAACCTCACCACAGCCGGATGCGACGGAGTTCGGCGTAAAGTTGGCGCCGACACCAGCAGGGGGAACCGGATGGCCCTCCCGGGTCTACGTGGCAGCGGCCTCGCGCTGTGCGTGGCGCTCGCGCTCCTCGTCTGCGCCGACGGCGGAGCCTTCTCGGCCACGCGGACCGGGCCGGGGAGGGGAACCGGAGGGGCTCGCTATGACCGCCACGTCGCCGGTGAGGTCCTGGTCAAATTCAAGCAGGGAGCGAGGGCGACCGACCGCACCAGCCTTCTGACGCAGCTCGGCGCGCAGCCGCTGCACCGGTTCGGGAGCCGGGCCGAGCGCTGGAGGCTGGGGGGCGGCATCACGACCGAGGAGGCGATCGCGCGCTTCCGGGGGGACCCGAGCGTCGAGTACATCGAACCGAACTACGTCGTCAGCGTTCAGCTGGCGCCGAACGATCCCCGCTATCCCGAGCAGTGGGGACTGCACAACAGCGGGCAGACCGGCGGCACGGCGCGTGCCGACATCGACGCCGAGGCGGCGTGGAACGTCACCACCGGCAGCCGGTCGGTCCTGGTGGCTGTCATCGATACCGGGACCGACTACACCCATCCGGACCTGGCGGCGAACATCTGGACGAATCCGGACGAGATCGCCGACAACGGCGTGGACGACGACCACAACGGCTTCATCGATGACGTGCACGGCTGGGACTTCGTCAACGGCGACAACAATCCGCTCGACGACAACGGCCACGGCACCCACACCGCCGGAACAATCGGCGCCGTGGGAAACAACGCGCTCGGGGTGACCGGCGTCGCCTGGCAGGTCAGCCTCGTCCCCCTGAAGTTCCTCGACTCGAGAGGATTCGGCGTGGCCTCGGACGCCATCGCCGCCATCGATTACGCCACCCGCATAGGGGCGGACATCATGAGCAACTCCTGGGGCGGCGGAGGCTTTTCCCAGGCGCTTCTCGACGCGATCAAGGCGGCCGCCGCGGCCGACATCCTGTTCGTGGCCGCGGCGGGGAACAACAATACGGACAACGATCAGTTCCCGGTCTACCCGGCCGGCTACGAGGTCTCCAACGTAGTGGCGGTCGCCGCCACGGACCACAACGACCGGAAGGCGTCGTTCTCGAACTTCGGCGCCACCTCGGTCGATCTCGGCGCCCCGGGGGTCAATATCCTGAGCACGGTGCCGGGGGGCGGCTACCTGACGGCGAGCGGGACCTCCATGGCCACCCCGCACGTCTCCGGTGTCGCGGCGCTGGTCCGGGCGCTCGCTCCCGATATCAGCGCGCCCGACCTCAAACGGATCCTCCTGAGCTCGGCCGATCGCGTCCCGGGTCTCGCGGGGATCACGGTGACCGGAGCTCGGCTGAACGCCTTCTTCTCGATCGCCACGCCGGACGAGGTCCCGCCGGGGGCGATCGGTGACCTGCTCGCCGAGAGCCCGACGAGCAACACGGTCCTCCTGCGCTGGACGGCGACGGGGGACGATGGCTCGGAGGGGACCGCCACCACCTACGACGTGCGCTATTCGACCGGTCCGATCGACGAGGCGTCTTTCGCCTCCGCGTCCAGGGCGCCGGGGGCGCCGGGTCCCGGTCCGACCGGATCCGCGGAGAGCATGGAGGTCAGCGGGCTTTCTCCCGCGACAACCTACTACTTCGCCGTCAAGGCCAGAGACGAGTGGGGGAACGCCGGACCGATCGGCAACGTCACCGTCCAGGAGACGCTCCCGCCGCCCACCTTCGCCTCCTCGCCCGCCTCATCCTCGGCGTCGCTTCTGACAGGACAGTCCACGACCAGGACGCTCACGATCGAGAACGCCGGGGCGGGGACGCTCGACTGGCGCATCCCGTTGCCCGTGGTGATCCCTCCCGAGGCTGCCGCGGGAGAGCGTGCGCTCTATCTGCCGAAGGGGTCACTCGACCCGCGCCTCGGCCGCCCGGTCGCGAACGGATTCGGAGGGCCCGACCGGTTCGGATACCGGTTCATCGACAGCGACGAGCCCGGCGGTCCGGCCTTCGAGTGGAACGACATCGCGCTGGCGGGGATCCAGATCTCCTCTCTGAGCGGAGACGACGAGACCTCCCTGCCCATCCCGCTCGGCTTCCGTTTCGAGTTCTACGGGAGCACGTTCGACGCCGTGCGGGTCAGCACCAACGGCTACCTGAGCTTCACCAACACCGACTCGTCGTTCAGCAACGATCCGCTCCCCAGCCAAAGCGCGCCGGAGAACCTCATCGCTCCGTTCTGGGACGATCTGCACTTCCGCGGGGCGCACCGGGCCGCGTACGCGAGCGACGGGTCGTCCTTCACCGTCCAGTTCACGGACGTGGGCCGCTTCCAGGGCTCCGGCGTGTACACGTTCCAGATCACCCTGCGGGCCGGCGGGGAGATCGTCTTCCGTTACCTGTCGATGTCCGGGGACACGACCAACGCCACCGTCGGCATCCAGGACGGCACACGGACGATCGGTCTGCAGCTCGCGTTCAACGCGACCTACGTGCACGATCATCTGGCGGTGCTCATTCACCATCTCCCCCAATGGGTCTCCGCGTCGCCCACCTCCGGCCGACTGTACGGTGGAGAGCGGCAGGCCGTCACCCTCAAGCTCGACGCCTCCGGGCTCTCCGGCGGGACCTACACCAGCACGGTGCAGGTGCAGACCAACGACCCGGAGCGCCCCCTGGTCGGACACCCGGTCACGCTGACCGTGACCAGCGCGCCGACGATCGCGGTCGAGCCGACGGCGCTCGACTTCGGCCTCGCATTCACCGGCTTCTCCCGCCGCCTCGATCTGATCGTCCGGAACACCGGGGCCGACCAGTTGACGGTGAGCGACGTCGCCTCGACCGACCCGTCCGTCACCGCCGCTCCGACCTCGTTCACGATCGCGGCCCGATCGGAGCAGACCGTGGGCGTGACGTATGCCCCGGCGGTGCAGGCTCCGTTGAGCGCCATCCTGACCATCCTCAGCGACGCGGCCAATGAGCCCTCGCTCGACGTCGGAGCGAGCGGGACGGCCGCGCCCCCTCCGCGAGTGTCGGTGATCCCGGCGGTGTTCGACGAGACGCTGTACACCGGCGGAGCCGTCACCAGGAACCTGCGCGTCGCCAATACCGGAGGGAGCGACCTCGAGGTCCGACTCGTGGCCCGGTTGGTCACGCCCCCGGGAGTCCTCCAGGATCCGCTCACGCTCGTCAACGGAGGGTTCGAGATCGGCAACTTCTTCGGTTGGACCGCCCTGTCCAATGGTCGCCCGGAGTTGACGTCCTGGCGGGTCGCCAGCGGGGGGGCCGGCTTCTTCGGGAACAGCAGTCCGCTGGAGGGGTCGTTCGATGCCCTCAACGGATTCGACGGTGACGCGGGCCTGGAGTACACACTTGACCGGGACATCACGCTTCCCGCCGGCACCTTGCGGGCCGAGCTGACATACGCCGACCGGATCCAGTTCGACAGCCTCGGAAACCCCAGCAGCCAGCCGCGGATCTACGAAGCGACCATCCGCGACCTGGAAGGAAGCACGCTTCTCGTCGTGGCGCGCGAGACGATCCTGCTCAACGGACGCCCCTACACCGATCTCGGGTGGCGGCGGCGCTCGGCGGACCTGGCCCCGTTCGCGGGTCGGACGGTGCGCCTGCACATCCGGGAGTTCATTCCGGAGTCGTTCACCGGGCCGGCGAGCATCGAGTTCGACGACTTCCAGATCATCGGGGAGGTGTTCCCCGAGTGGATCACGATCGGGCCGGTCGGCGGGACGATCCCACCCGGAGGGGCGGAAGACGTCACCCTCACCTTCGATGCCGGTGGCTTCGGGGATACCGTTCTGGACGGATCGGTCGGGATCGAGACCAACATCCCCGATCTCCCTCAGCTGTCCGTGCCGGCCCGTCTGACGGTCGTCGGGGCTCCGAATCTCGCCCTGGCGGACAGTCGACTCGACTTCGGCGAACTGTTCGTCGGCGTGCAACACGACCTGCCGCTCACCATCCGCAACACCGGCGTCGACATACTTCATCTTACTTCCATCGTCAGCGATGCTCAGGCCTTCACACCCTCGGTGACCGAGCTGAGCATCGTGCCTTCGGGCTCGGCCGATCTTATCGTGAGCTTCAGCCCGACGAGCGTGGCCACCTTCGACGGCACGCTCAGCATCGCGAGCAACGACCCGGATGCACCCCTGGTCACCGTGCCTCTGGCGGGGGCCGGTGTGGGACCCCCCGTCGCGGGGGTCGAGCCGCGGGCGCTCCAGGCGACGGTGCCGGAAGGGGGCCGGACGACACTCACCCTCACCCTCTCGAACGGCGGCGGCAGCGCCCTCGATGTCTCCCTCACCGCCCATGACCGGGACGCGCCCTGTCCTTTGACCCGGACGGCCTATGTGACGGAATGGTCGAGCGGTGAGCTCTCCAGGGTCGATCTCGACACCGGCGCGGTCACCTCGGTCTCCTTCGGGCTGCAGGCGCCAAACAGGGGTCTGGTTCTGGACTCCGCCCGGACGACCGGCTTCGTGGTCCAGTCGATCATTGGGGAGCTCGCGGCGATCGATCTCGAGAGCGGACTGGTCAGGCGCGTCGCGTCGGGGCTCGGCTTCCCGATCGGGATGGACGTGAACGCCACCGGGAACACCGCTTTCGTGACCGCCGTCGAGGGCGGGAGGCTGTGGGCGGTCGATCTGGGCTCGGGTCTGAAGTCCGTCGTCGTCTCGGGACTGGGCTCGCCGACCGGCGTGGTCCTTGACGCCGCGGGGACCATCGCTTTTGTCGCCGAGTACCTGAGCGGCGAGGTGTCGTCGATCGATCTCGGGAGCGGCGCCGTCAGCGTCGTCGCCTCCGGGCTCAGCGGTCCGACCGGAGTGGCGCTCAACACCTCCGGGACGATCCTGTACGTCTGCGAGCGCGACAGCGGCGTTCTGTCGGCGGTCGATCGGGTCACGCGCGCGGTGACCCGGGTGGCCTCGGGTCTCCAGGGACCGTCGAGCCTCGCGCTCGACGCCGCCGGGGAGAC
>JBIOWS010000073.1:0-10989 GCA_044868745.1 Candidatus Polarisedimenticolia bacterium | reverse complement strand
AACCCGTTAGGCCGCCCGCGACCCCCCGGGTCCGCGGGCGCACTTCCTACCCTTCGTCACGGAGGCGTGGATGGAAGACAAGGTCGTGGCTCACTACAAGGACGGCAAGACGCAGCGCGGCTTCACTCAGGACTTCCGGCCGGACGGCGACTCGTTCCACCTTCTGCCCAGCGAGGGAGGAGGGATCCCGACCACCATCCGCCTCCACGACCTGAAGGCCCTGTTCTACGTCAGGGACTACGGATCGGCTCGCCGGCAGGTGGACCGGACCAAGCGCTTCGGCAGCCGCGCACCGCACGGCCAGAAGGCGATCGTCGAGTTCAGGGACGGCGAGAAGATCTGGGGCTTCACCGAGGAGTACTC
Organism: Candidatus Polarisedimenticolia bacterium; assembly: GCA_044868745.1. Taxonomy (GTDB): domain Bacteria; phylum Acidobacteriota; class Polarisedimenticolia; order Gp22-AA2; family Gp22-AA2; genus JBIOWS01. The sequence continues at coordinate 10,626 of JBIOWS010000073.1, read as the reverse complement.
GCCCAACAGCCTCGGATTCTTCTTCGTCCCCGCCGACCCGCAGGAGAACAACACGCGGATCTTCATCGTCAACTCGTCCGTCAAGCAGATCCATTTCGAAGAATGAAAGGGGGACGCATGATCGCCGGGAGCAGAAGTCCCCGCTCGCGGTTGCTGCCGGCGCTCGCTCTCGTCGCCGCGCTGCCGCTCGTCTGGGGCGTCATCGCCGTGCCTGCCACCGGTCAGGAGGGCGGCACGGTCAACTCGGCCCGATACCGTTTCGAGGGGAACAAGTGGCTGGCCCTCGATCTCGCCGTGGGGGACGTGCACGTCGAGTCGATCAAGTTCGAGTGGCCCGCAACACTCCTGCGGGTCAAGACCAGCTACAAGGCGACCGTCAAGGTCGCCAACGGCTCCTCCGCCCAGGTCCGGGTCGGGATCGCGCTGGCCCTGTACGACCAGGACTCGAAGCTGGTCGGGGCGGGCACGACCGGCACGACGCTGGGGACGATCGACCCCGGTGACTCGGCGCAGTTCGACGTCGTTTTCAACCACGTCACGGGGCGGCTGGAGCAAGCGAGCCAGTTCCACATCGCCCTGGAGGCCAAATGATGCTCCGATTCAAGCATGTCGCTTTGGCCGCGGCGGCCCTCGCGCTGGCGTTGTGCGCACCGGGTCGTGTCCTGGCGGCGGGCGTCTCCTTCGACGCCAGCCTTGGCTTCAGCGTCTCGGAGGACGAGCGCATCTTTCTGCGGGTCACCAACGAGTACTTCAGGCCTCCTCAGGCTGTCGCTGTCGACATCGTCCGCGGCTGCCATCGTCCGGAGGACGACTATCCGGCGGTCCTGTTTCTGGCACGCGCCTCCAGGCGCCCGGCTCAGGAGATCCTCAGGCTGCGGCTGGAGGAGCTGTCCTGGGCCGACATCATGTTCCGGCTGAGGGTTCCCCCATCCGTCCTGTTCGCTGGCCTGACTCGCGACCCCGGACCGCCTTTCGGCAACGCCTGGGGTCACTGGAAAAGACACGAAGGGAAGGGGGCGCTCCCGATCACCGACCGCGAGGTGGTGCAGCTCGTCAAGCTGCAGATCGCCGCCGGGCACTTTCACGTCAGCCAGCTTGCCGTGGCCGCGGAGAGAAAGAAGGGGGTCAGGATCGAGCGCTATGTCGCCGAGCGGCAGCGTGCCCGGCATTCCAAGCCGGGCCCCAAGGGTCGCGGGCCGCACGGAAAAGATCGGGCGGACCGGGACTGATCCACACCCTCGGGGAGGATCCGGGGAACCCTTGTCCAGGATACAGGTCTACGAGTCGGCCCTCGACCTGATCGGGGAAACCCCGATCCTTCACCTGCGATCCTTCGAGCGCCCGGACGCCGCCCAGATCTTCGCCAAACTCGAGTTCCTCAGTCCCGGCGCCAGCGTCAAGGACCGCACCGCGCTCGGCATGATCCAGGATGCCGAGCGCAGGGGCCGCCTGCGGCCCGGGTCGACGATCGTGGAGCCGACCGCCGGCAATACCGGCATCGGCCTGGCGCTGGTCGCCGCGGTGCGCGGCTACCGCGTCATCCTGGTCGTGCCGGAGAAATACAGCCGCGAGAAAAGGACGCTCATGCAGGTGCTGGGCGCGACCGTGGTGGTGACGCCGACCGAGGACGGGATCCAGGGAGCGGTCCGCAAGGCGGAGGAGATCGCCTCCTCAACTCCCGGTGCCTTCCTGCCGCAGCAATTCGAGAACCCCGCCAACCCGGAGATCCACTACCGGACCACCGGGCGGGAGATCTGGCAGCAGATGCAGGGACGGATCGACGTCCTGGTCCTGGGGGCGGGGACGGGCGGGACCTTCACCGGCGTGACGCGCTTCATCAAGGAGCGCCACCCGGCGGTCAACGCCATCCTGGTCGAGTCGGAGGGATCGGTCCTGGGAGGCGGCACCTACGCCCCTCACAAGGTGGAGGGGATCGGCAACAGCTTCTTTCCGAAGATCCTCGAGCGCAACCTCATCGACGAGGTTGTCGCCGTCACCGATCGCGACGCCTTCCGCACCGTCGCCCGCCTGGCGCGGCGGGAGGGCCTCCTGGTCGGGGGATCGTCGGGCGCCGTCGCGTTCGCGGCGAGCCGCGTGGCGGCCCGCATCGGCCCCGGGAAGAGGATCGTCACATTGTTCTCCGACGGCCTGGAGCGGTACCTGAGCCAGGGTCTCTTCGACGAGGTGAACTGATGGGATTCGCCACCGACGCGATCCATGCGGGGGTCCACCCCGATCCCACGACCGGCGCGGTCATGACCCCGATCTACCAGACCTCGACCTACGCCTATGAGCGCCTGGGGAAGAGCAAGGGGTACGATTACGCCCGCACCATCAATCCGACCCGCTCGGCGCTGGAGGAGAATCTCCGCACCCTCGAGCAGGGGTGTGCGGCCTACGCTTTCGCCTCCGGCATGGCCGCCATCAGCGCGGTGATGGCGCTCCTCAAGGCCGGCGATCACGTGGTCGTCAGCCACAACGTCTACGGCGGAACCTACCGGCTCTTCTCCCGTGTGCTCGAGGACTACGGTCTGTCGTTCACCTACGTGGACACGTCCCGGCCGGAGCGGATCGAATCGGCCCTCCGCCCCGCCACCCGCATGGTCTACGTCGAGACTCCGACCAACCCGATGATGATCCTCACCGACATCGGCCGGGTCGCGGAGCTGTGCCGCAGCCGGCGCCTGATGTCGGTCGTGGACAATACCTTCCTGACACCCTACTTCCAGCGCCCGCTCGGCCTGGGCGCCGACATCGTCGTTCACAGCACGACCAAATACCTGAACGGTCACTCCGACAGCGTCGGCGGCGCCGCCATCCTGGCCCGCGAGGAACATGCCGAGCGCGTCAAGTTCGTGCAGAACTCCGCCGGTGCGATCCTGTCCCCCTTCGACTCCTGGCTCGTTCTCCGCGGTATCAAGACGCTGCCGCTGCGGATGCGCGCCCACGACGGGAACGGCCTGAAGATCGCGCGCCACCTGGAAGGGCATCCGGCCGTCGACCGTGTTCTCTACCCTGGTCTGCCGTCCCACCCGCAGCATGACCTGGCGGCCAGGCAGTCGAGCGGATCCGGAGGCATGGTCTCCTTCTATCTCAGGTCGGAGGAGGCCGTGCCTCGTTTTTTCAACCGACTGCGACTGGCCGCCATCGCGGAGAGCCTGGGGGGAATCGAGACCCTCGTTTGCCAGCCGACGACCATGACGCACGCCTCCGTCCCCAGGGAGGAGCGTCAGCGCCTCGGCCTGACCGATACCCTGGTGCGGATCTCCGTCGGCTGCGAGGAGCCCGAGGACATCATCGCCGATCTCGATCAGGCCCTGGCCGCCTGAGCGGGGCGGCCGTTGCCATTTCCCCGACAGGCTCCTAAAATGACCGGCCGGCGCGCGGATGGCGCCTGAACATCACGGATCTGGAGGACGATGTCGATGAAGAGGATCGTACCCGCAATGGTCCTGTTGCTGACCGGAGCGCTTGTCTCGCCTGCGCAGGCCCAGGAAGAGCCGCCTCTGCTCGAGCCGACTCCCCCGCAGGAGCAGCCTTCCGCCACGCCGCCGCCGGAGCCGGGGAAGCATGCCACGCCGCCGACATCGCCCGTGGTTCCTCCCACTCCTCCGGTCAGACCGGCCGTCCCCATGAAGCCGCTGTCGAGCTACCTGGATTTCGCCCGGTGGCAGGAGATGAGCGCCCGGGAGCGCCAGACATTCGTGGAAGGGGCCGTTGCCAGCCTCGGCGCCGTCATCTCCCGGCTGCGGACGGAATTGGGCGTGGATGGCCGCGTCCCGCCGGAGCGGCTGGCCGCGGTGGTGAAGTTCATCCAGGAGAACTCCCCCCGGCGCGGCGCGCTCACCTATCTCAGAGAGATGGAAACGCTCTACGCGACGCCGGAGGGACGGGGCCTGTCGATGATCGACTGCTTCCAGCAGGCGTTCAGGCGGGCGAACGTTCTCTGAGAGGATGGACGGGTCAGTAGTTCTCCCGGCCCCCCTTGACCACGCTGCCGATCCAGCTCAGGGAGTTCCGGTCGCCGTCGTCGACCGTCACCGCCAGGATCTCGGGGAGCTCATAGGAGTGCAGCTCCTTCACGGTCCTCTTGACGTCCTCCAGGAGCGGCTGCGTGGTCTTGACGAGGAGGAGCTGCTCGGTCTCGTTGGTGATCTTCCCCTTCCAGCGGTACACGGAGCGGATCATCGGCACGAGGTTGACGCAGGCGGCCTCCTCCCGCTCGACCAGCGCCTGGGCGATCTGGAGGCCCTCTTTTTCCGTGGATACGGTGCAGAACACCAGAACGACGGCCGGTTCGCTCACGCCGGTGATTATAAGGTCGGCCTCCGGAGTGAGTCAAGAAACGTGCACCGGCGCGGGGCGGTCCCGGGGCGCGGTCGCAGCATCGTGAGCGCGGTGGGCGCGTGATCCGATTCGGCACCTCCGGTTGGCGCGCGGTCATCGCCGAGGAGTTCACTCTCGCCAACGTGCGGCGCGTGGCGGCGGCCATCGCCAGGTACCTCCAGGCCTCGGGGGCGGCGCGCCGCGGCGTTTTCGTCGGCTATGACACGCGCTTCATGAGCGACCGGTTCGCCCGCGAGGCTGCCTCGGTCCTGGGGGCGAATGGGATAGCGGTCTCTCTCTCCCCCTCGCCGGTCCCCACCCCGGCGATCGCTTTCGCCATCGTCAACGGCCGGCTGGCCGGGGGGATCAACATCACCGCGTCTCACAACCCTCCCGAGTACAGCGGGCTCAAGTTCTCCACGGCCGACGGCGCTCCGGCCCCCCCGGAGATGACCCGCGCCATCGAGGCGGATCTGAACGAGCCTCCGGCGGCGCCGGAATCATCTCTCGTTCCCGGAGGATCGGCCGGCGGCGGCGCGACCCGCCCGGCAGCCGTCCGAACTGTCGACGTGCGTGCCCCCTACTTCCGCCAGCTCGGCCGGCTGGTCAGGATGCCCGCCGTCCGGAAGGCGCGGCTGAAGATCGGTTGCGACCCCCGGTACGGAGCCTCGATCGGCTTTCTGGACGAGATACTCCGGAGAATCGCCCGCTCGGCCGAAGCGATCCATGCCGTGGCGCACCCCGAGTTCGGAGGAACCGGCCCCGATTGCGGGGAGATTCAGCTGCAGCCCCTGTCCCGCCTTGTTCGACGCCGGCGGCTCCACCTGGGCCTGGCGACCGACGGTGACGGGGACCGGTTCGGTATCATCGATGCCGGCGGTTCCTTCGTTCCCCCCAACCTGTTCCTGGCCGTTTTGGCCGACTACCTGCTCACGCACCGGCGCCTGTCCGGCGGGATCGGGCGATCCGTCGCCACCACGCACCTTTTGGACGCGGTCTGCGCGCTCCACGGGCGACCCCTCTACGAGACCCCCGTCGGCTTCAAGTACCTGGGGACGCATCTGCTCTCGGGAAGGGCGTTCATGGCGTGCGAGGAGAGCGCCGGGGTGAGCCTGCACGGGCACGTCCCGGAGAAGGACGGGATTCTGGCCTGCCTCCTGGCGGCCGAGATGGTGGCGGTGCGGCGGCAGAGCCTCCGCGACCAGGTGCGCGACCTGTTCCGCAGGGTCGGTCCCCTGCACAGCCGGAGGATCGACTATCATGTCGACGCCACGACACGCGACCGCCTGATCCGGCGGCTGGAGGAGGTCCCTTCCCGCTTCGCCGGACGGCGGATCGCCCGCTGCGACACCACCGACGGACGCAAAATGATCTTCGCGGATGGGTCTTGGATCCTGTTCAGGCCTTCTGGAACGGAGCCGGTGATTCGCTGTTACGTCGAGGCGCGCTCGCGCAAGGACCTGGACTCGCTGGCTGCCTCGGCGCGCGACCTCGTCCAGGCACCCTGAGCCGCATGGCGCGCATCACCGACACCAGGGCTCGCGAGATTCTCGACTCGAGAGGACACCCCACGTTGGAGGTGGACGTCCTTCTCGACGACGGCACTCTCGGCCGTGCCTCCGTCCCCTCCGGGGCCTCCACGGGGTCGCGCGAAGCGCTCGAGCTGCGCGACGGTGACCGGGCGCGCTTCCGCGGCCGGGGGGTCCTGAAGGCGGTCGCAAACGCCGCCAGGGTCCTCGGTCCCGCGATCCGCGGCCTCGACCCCGAGGGGCAGGAGGCGATCGACGCGCGCTTGCGGGAGATCGACGGGACCCCGAACAGCGCTCGCCTCGGCGCCAACGCCCTGTTGGGAGTGTCGCTCGCCGCGGCGCGCGCCGCCGCTCTATGCCGCGACGTCCCGCTCTACCGCCACCTCGGCGGCGACCGCGCCTGCGACCTTCCGGTTCCAATGTTCAACATCCTGAACGGCGGGGCGCATGCCGACAACAACGTCGACATCCAGGAGTTCATGGCCGTCCCGTTCGGCGCCTCGAGCTTCCGTGAGGCGCTGCGCATGGGATCGGAAGTGTTCCACGCCCTGCGTGACCTGCTGCGCTCACGCGGTCTGCGCACCGGCGGCGGGGACGAGGGGGGGTGGGCTCCCGACCTGCGTTCCAACGCCGAGGCGGTCGACGTGGTGGTCGGCGCCATCGAGGCGGCGGGCTATCGCCCCGGGGGGGACATCGGGATCGCCCTGGACGTCGCCGCCAGCGAGCTCCGCAAGGACGGCGCCTACCACCTGGAGGCGGAGAACCCGCCGCGCCGGAGCTCGGAGGATCTGGTCGCCTACTTCGCCGACCTGGTGCGCCGGCGTCCGATCGTGTCGATCGAGGACGGCATGGCGGAGGACGACTGGGCCGGCTGGTCGCTTTTGACCCGCGCCCTGGGCGACGCCGTCCAGCTCGTCGGCGACGACGTGTTCGTGACCAACGTCGCCATTCTCGACGAAGGGATCAGGCGCGGGGTCGCCAACGCCGTCCTCATCAAGCCGAACCAGATCGGCACTCTCAGCGAGACGATCCGTGCCGTCGAGACCGCCCGCGCCGCCGGCTACGCCACCGTCCTGTCGCACCGGTCGGGCGAGACCGAGGATCCATTCATCGCCGACCTGGCGGTGGCGCTGAACCTCGGCCAGATCAAGAGCGGGGCTCCGGCGCGCGGTGAGCGCGTAGCAAAGTACAACCAGCTTCTGCGCATCGAGGAGGAGCTGGGAGCGCGGGCGCGCTTCCCCGGGCGCGCCGCGCTCGCCCGGAGCGGCTCGCGACTGGCAGGACGTCAATGAGAGCCGGACGCCGGACTCCGGAAGGCGCTCCTTCCCTGACGCGACGCACGCTGCGCGGCCTGTTCTGGTTTCTGGCCCTGTCGCTCCTGTTCAACTCGATGTTCGGCGACATGGGGCTGGTGGAGAGAATCCGCCAGAAGCGCGCCCTGGACCGGCTGCGACAAGAGGTCGGCTCCCTGCGTGCCGAGAACGCGCGCCTGGTCGGCGACATCCACGGCCTGCGTCGCGACCCCTCCCGCATCGAGACGATCGCGCGCGAGACCCTCGGCCTCATCCGACCCGGCGAGATCGTCTTCCTGTTCCAGGGATCGGAGACCCCTACCCCGACTCCGCACGGGCCGACCCCGTCACCCACCCCCTGAAGGTCTGCAGCGCCCCCGAGCGGCCTGCTCAGAAGCTCAAGCGCATCCCCAGCCGCAGCGATCGCGGTGGGGTGCGCAGGACCGGCTGCAGGTACTCCGGGTTGACCGGCCCTCCTTCCACGAAGTTGTACCGTTGATCGAGCAGGATCGGCTGCTGGGCATTGAGGAGGTTGAACACGTCCAGAAGGAAATTGAAGGTGTAGCGCCCGGCCTCCACAGGGTAGCCGAGGTGGAAATCGGCTTCGTAGTTGTACGGCGTCCGCCCCTCCTTCCCCCGCTCCGTGAGGAAGAACTCGTAGCGTCCGTAGTCATCGGAGTACCCGTAGCGCGTCACAGGTGTCCCGGATCGAATATAGCCGGCCAGACCGATCGACAGCTTGATCGGCGTGATGTAGATACCCGAGAACTTCAACTGGTGCCGACGGTCGTTGGAGAGCGCCCCTTTGTTCGTGATCCGGGAGAGGTCGACGCCGTCGGTGAAGAACTCATAGTAATCATAAGCCGCCGAAATATTGGGATCGGCCCCCACGTTGGTGAACGGGGCGTACTCTCCGTCGTAGTTCCCGTCCAGCTTCGACCAGATGTAGGAGGCAATCCCCTGCCAGTTGTGGGAGAAGCGCTTGGTGACGTCGACCTGGATGCCGCGGTACCTCCGCTTCGGCCGCGGGGCGGGAAAGGTCTGCGTGTAAGTAGGATCATCGAAGATGCGCGTCATGATCCCCCGTCCGGGATTCCCGATGCAGTATGTACCGTCATTGATGCAGAGAAAGTCTTCGATGACGTTGCCGTAGTCGCGCCGGATCCCTTTCACCCCGAGCGCCACGTTCGGGGCGATCTCGCGCTCCCAGCCCAGGATGTACTCCCGGACATACTGGCCTTTGAGGTCCGGGTCGGACGGCTCGGTGAACCCACCGAGGATGGCGGACGGCAGAGTGTCCGGGTCCGGGGGAATGCCGTCATCGACCACGGCGTCGTCCTCCGCCTGCAGGTCGCGGACGGTGCTGGTCGGAGAGTAATTGACGATGCGTGGCTGCCGCTCGAAGGAGAAGGAGCGGATCACCAGGTCCATCGGGAGCTGCTCGTAGAAGCGGCCGTACGATGCGAAAACCTTCGAGCGGTGTTCCTTGGACGGATCCCAGATGAGACCCAGGCGCGGCGCGTAGTCGCTATCCAGGTTGATCTGGCGCTCCCCCGAGGCATCGATGATCTCCTGCCTGTCCCAGCGCACGCCGGCGTTGATCGACAGGTTCGAGAGGATGGCCCAGCGGTCCTGGAGGTAGAGCGTGGTGTTCTTGTGTTCTGGCGAGGCGAACAGGGCCGAGATCGGCGGGCCTAAGGGATCGTTCACATCTGCCGTGGGGGTGGTCCAGTACCGGTGCACGTAGATGATCGGGTTGGGGCCGAGCGGGTCGGTGGGGTTGGTGAAGAAATCGACCCGCTGCCCGCCGGAATATCTCTTGGTAACCTCCGCCTCCTGCCTCTCGTACTCGGCGCCGAACTTGAACTCGTGGTGTCCCAGGAAACGGGTGAGCGAGGCGCCCACGAAATCGCGCTTGAAATCCTTCTCCTGGATCAGCCCGAAGCCTCCGGTCTGGAAGAAGTTGTTGTCCTGGTCGCGGAACTCCACGATATCGCCCGCGCCGGTCGCCGGGCCGACCGAGTTCTGCTCGTCGTGCCGCGCGACCTGGCCCGCCACGATCCATTTGGAGCCGAGGACGGCCTGGTAGCGCAGGGCGTAGTCCCTCCCGCCATAGTCCTGCCGGCCTCCGTAGGTCAGCGGATCGCCGTTCAGGGTGTGCTCGGCGTCGTTGATGGCCCCGGTGTCCTTGCGCGGGTCCTGGAAGAAGGTCGCGATGAGCGACTGCGAGTCGGTCAGCCGGAAGGTCACTTTGAAAGCCGCCAGGTTCCGCCGGCTGTCCGAATCGACCACCTCGCCCGCCTGCGGACCGGAAGGGATCTGGCTGCTGACGGTGTTGCTGACGCGATCGAAGGCCCCGAAGAACCAGATCTTGTCCTTGACGAAGTATCCTCCCAGATCGGCGCCGTAATCCTCCTTCGTGAACCCCTCGACGATGCCGCCCGTCGACACCACCTCGTCGGCGCTGCTTTGCAGCGAATCGCTGTCGTGGTAGCCGAACAGGTCGCCGTGGAATTCGTTGCCGCCCGACTTGGTGATCACATTGATGATGCCGCCCGTGGAACGGCCGTACTCCGCCTCGTATCCCCCGGTTTTGACGTCAATCTCCTTGATGAACTCGTAGTTGAGCTCCTTCCCCTGGAAACCGTACTCCACTCCGGTCGTGTTGACGCCGTCGATGAAGAAGACGTTCTCGTTGCCCGCCGACCCGTAGACTGTGATGTGCGCCTGCTGAGAGTTCTCGGGGTTGGCGTCCGAGGATGTCCCCGGCGCGACCTGGACGATCGACGAATAGTTGCGCCCGGTCGGGAGCGTCTCAATCGCCCGCTCGGTCAGGTTCGTGCCGAGGGTCGTCGAGGTCGTGTCGACCGGCGCCTCCCCGATGACCTTCACCTGCTCCTGCAGCGTCGGCTGCATCACGACATCCAGCGTCGTGATTCTGTCGAGGCTGACGGTAATCTCGTTTTTGGTCACGGTCTCGAAGTTCTGCTTGGTGAAGGTCACGTTGTAAAGGCCGGGTGGGAGGAGCGTCAGGCGATACCGGCCGGCGGCGTCGGTCGTGGTCACTCTCGAGCCTTGCAGCGCCGGTCCGAAGGCCGCCACGTTGACTTCCGAGAGGCCGCTCCCCCCGGCGACCGTCACCTGGCCACTGATGTCACCTGTGGTCTGGGCCAGGACAGCGGGCGATAGGCCACACCCAAGCGTGCACAACAGGAGACAACGTCGAAGCGCTCTCATGGCAACCCTCCGTGATCAAGGCTCCAGGTATCGGCGCAACTCTGGTTGATCGGGGTCAATCTGCAGCGAACGTCGGAACTCCCTGGCCGCCGCGGCGCGGTCCTCCAGGCAGAGTCTGGCCAGCCCGGAGGAGGCGTAGGCCAGGGCGTTTCCCGGGTCGAGGCGCTTCGCCCTCTGAAAGTCTTCAAGCGCCCTCGCACACTCGCCCCGCTCCACACGCTCACGTCCCCGGAACAGCCACA
>JBIOWS010000072.1:0-2566 GCA_044868745.1 Candidatus Polarisedimenticolia bacterium | reverse complement strand
CCGCAGGCGCTGGGCCTGCGGCAGCGCCGCCCGCGGCAGGCTCTCGGAATCCTCGGCATCGATCCCGGCCGCTCTACCGGTTGCGTCATCGTCGGGAGAGGCGTTCATTGCGTCGCCCCGGCAGCCTCAATCGGCCGCGTGCGTTGCTGCAGCAGCCACTCCAGCCCACCGCGGAGTGCGTCGCGCAGGGCCCGCTCCTGACCCGAGAAGTGGTGGTCCGCCCCCGGGACGACGCTCAGGCGCTTGGGCTCGCCGGCGACCTCGGCCAAGCGCGGCGCGGCGGACGATGAGTCCCCTTCGCCATGGACGAACAACACCGGGATGCCCGCGGCGCCACGCAGCGCGTCGGCGACGGAGAAGGTGTGATCCTTGTACTGCACACCGATCATCTCCAGGAGCCGGTACTGCAGGCTGCCGACCTCGTCGGGGGCGATCATCAGGAGGCCGTGCACACGTCCTCCCCACCGGTCGGCGGCGGCCCGGGGCAGGAGGTCGGCACCGAACGAGAAGCCGGCCAGGATCAGGGGGCCGTCGCCCGCAGGCGCCGAAGAGCCGGCCAGCGCGTCGCCGAATTTCCTGAGATCGGCGGCCAGCGCCCGCGGGTCGTCCTGCGGCCGGGCGAGATATTTCCTGGCATCCACGCCGCCGACCCGATACCCCTCCGCGGCCAGGGTGACCGCCACCCAATCGACGAACCGTGCCCAGCCCCCCTCGCCCGAGAGGAGCAGGATGTCCGCCTTCGCCTGCCGCGCGACCGGTGGACCGTACACGAGAAGGTCGAACTCCCCCCGGCCGGTCCGCACCGTGACGTTGACAGGGGCAGGTGCGGCCGGTGGCGCCGGCGTGTCCCCGGCCATCGCGACGCACGGGACGAGCGCCAAGCAGCCGGCGAGCAGGCCGCCGTGCGCCCCTGGCCGGATCACCGCGTGGAGCCCTGCCGCGAACCCAGGGCACTGATCGCCCGCTGCTGATCCTCGAGGAGCGCGATGACCCGGCCCATCTCCTGGGCCCGCAGCAGCTCGATCTTCTCGTGGAGCTGCATGATCTCGATCTCCGCCTTCAGGTTGACTTCGTAGTCATGCGCCGCCTGCTGGCGGTCCTTGGCCGCCTGGCGGTTCTGGCTCATCAGGATGACCGGCGCCTGGACGGCGGCCAGGCAGGACAGGACCAGGTTGAGGACGATATACGGATACGGGTCGAACGGCTCCCGCAGGAACCCCCGGCTGTTGACCCCGATCCAGGCGATCAGCACGAAGAAGAAGAGGCCGATGAACGACCAGCTTCCGCCGAGGCTGGCCACCCGGTCGGCCAGCCGCTCTCCCAGGGTCAACCCCTCCTCCATCTCCCGGTGGATCGGTCGGCTGACGTGCAATCGGTCCGCGACGGCGCGCAGGATCCGTCTCTCCAGCTCTCCTACCGCCTCGTACGACTTGCCAAAAAGCCTGGTCGCCAGATGGCTCGATTTCTCGTTCATGGTGTTCTCCCCGCGCGCGTCGTGCCGCGCCGGATGCGCCGGAGGGCTGCTGGACTCGGTGCCGCCGCGCCGCCCCCGTGGACGGACCCGGCGGTGCCCCGGATGATGGCGCAGAGGACGCGCCCCGGCAAGGGGGGGCCTGCTTCAGAACGGAGGGAGCACTATCGGGGCATGCGGCTCAGTTTCGCACCGCACTGGCCATGGCTCGTTCCAGATCCTCGATGTTGTACGGCTTGAGGACGATCTCGTTTCCTGTCTCTCTGAGGAAGTGGGCGGTCTCGGCGCTGGCCCCATCCCCGGTGGTGAAGATGATCCGGCGCCCCAGGCGCGGGTTCTCGTCGAGCACGCCCCTGTAGATGTCCCTGCCGGACCCGTGCGGCATCTTCATGTCCGAGATGATGAGGTCGTGGCCGCGGGTGGCGATTTTTTGCAGGGCCTCGGGCACGTCCGAAGCCGTATCGACGCTGTGTCCTTTCGACCTCAGGAGTTGCACCAGGAAGTCCTGGACGCTCAGTTCGTCGTCGATGACCAGGATCCTGAGCCGCGGCAGGACCGAGGGCGGCGTGATCGAAGCTTCCGGACTCGCCCGAGGCGCCTCCTTGCTGACCGGAATCCGGATGATGAAAGTTGCGCCCCTTCCCGGCTCGCTCTCGACGTGGATCGTCCCGTCGTGCTCCCGAACGATCCCGTAACACAAAGACAGACCCAGCCCGGTCCCCTTGCCTTCCTTCTTCGTGGTGAAGAACGGCTCGAAGATGCGCCTCTGGATCTCTCCAGGGATTCCTGGCCCGTCGTCGGAGACGCGCGCCTCGATCCAATCGCCGGCGGGAACGGTCGCGAGTCGGACCACACCCCCCCTCCCCGCTTCCACCATCGCCTGCTCGGCATTGTTGAGCAGGTTGAGGATCACCTGCTGCATCTGGTGGAAGTCGAGCATGGTCCTTGGCAGGTCCGGGGCGAGGCTCTTCTCGATCTGGATCTGGCTGACCCTGAAGTGGTAGGCCTTGAGCTCGAGCGTCTTCTCGATGATCCCGTTCAGACCCAGGAACTGCCTCTCGGGCGGATGCTTGCGCGCGAAGGTGAGCAGGTTCT
>JBIOWS010000071.1:0-2354 GCA_044868745.1 Candidatus Polarisedimenticolia bacterium | reverse complement strand
CGAGACGCGCGGGAGGGTCCTCCCCCATTTTCGCGACCGCCAGTCGGGCGCGATCGACCGGAAGCGGCAAATCGACACGTCGATAGGAGTAACGCCCGTACTCAGCCTCGATGGCGGCGATCCTCTGGCTGAGCGTCAGCCGGGTCCCCGCGAGCATTTCGAGCAGGATCAGGCCGATCAGGATCCCGTCGCGTTCGGGGAGGAAGCGCTTGACGCCGATCCCGCCGCTCTCCTCCCCGCCGATCAGGATGTCCTGCTCCAGCATCAGACGGGCGACGTGCTTGAAGCCGATCGGCAGGTCATGGAAAGGGAGACCGTGTCGGCGGGCGATCCTCTCGGCCAGGAGGGTGTTGGCGAAGGTCCGGGCGATCCCGCCCCGCCAACCCTTCGTCTCGATGAGGTGCAGCGCCACCAGCGAAAAGACCTGGAAGGGCGACAGGACCCTGCCGTTCTCGTCGCAGACGCCGATCCGGTCGGCGTCTCCGTCCGTCGCCAGGCCGATGTCGGCCCGGTGCCTGCGCACCGCCGCCCGCAACGGGATGAGGTTCTCCGGGCGGGGTTCGGGGGATCCGCCGCCGAACAGGACGTCTGCATCTCCTCGAATGGTCACGGCGCGCGCCCGGCCGCGGCGCAGCAAATTCTCCGTGAGGCGCCCTGCGGCCCCGTGCATGCTGTCCACCACGGCACGCAGCCTCGATCGGCGGATGGCCTCCAGGTCGACGACGGCGCGCAGGCGCGGCACATAGGCAGGCAGGAAGGGCTGACGCCTCTTCGGGGGGGGACCCACCCGCGGTCGACGCCGCCCCACCAGCGCCTCGAGGCGCGCGGTCAGCTCGGGCGGGGCGCTGCCGCCGAAGGCGGCCTTGACCTTGACGCCGTTGTAATGGGACGGGTTGTGGCTGGCCGTGATGCAGGCGCCGAGAGGAGCGCCGCAGGCGACGACCTGACAGGACACCATCGGCGTCGTGGTCGGACCCTCCGGGAGGATCGCCTGGAGACCGTTCGCCTCCAGCACGCCTGCCATCGTCTCCGCGAAGCGCCCGCTGAGGAAACGCACGTCATGCCCCACCGGGACAGGCGAGCCCGAGCGTCCCTCCTCGTGGATCAGATCGGCGAGCGCCTGGGCGAGCGCCCGGACGTTGTCGAAAGTGAAGTCGTCGGCGAGTATGCCGCGCCAGCCATCGGTCCCGAAGCGAATCGGCACGAGCGCTCCCGTTGACCCTCCGGTTCGGCCTGTGCTAATTTGCTGCGGCCCCGCGTAGAGCGACGGCCAGCCCGGACGCATGCGGGGGGCATCCTCGCGGCATTCTACACTCGGACTCCCGGCGACCGGCGGGATGATCAACCTTCCGACCTGGATCACGATCGTCCGCATCTTCCTGACCCCCGTCCTTGTGGTCGTTCTCATGACCCGGGTGACGGCCTTCGAGGTGATCGGGCTGTCGTGGCAGATGATCGGCGTCTTCGTGTTCCTGCTCGCCTCCTGCACCGATTACCTGGACGGCTGGCTGGCCCGTCGCCGGAACCAGGTGACCAAGCTCGGCATCCTGCTGGACCCGATCGCCGACAAGCTCCTGACCTCGGCCGCCTTCATCTCCCTGGTGCAGATCCGCGCTGCGCCCGCCTGGATGGTCTGGATCATCATCGGTCGCGAGTTCGCAGTGGACGGGCTGCGGATGATCGCCTCCAGCCAGGGGATCACCATCGGCGCGAGCGTCTGGGGAAAGTACAAGACCGCCACGCAGGTGGTGGCGATCGTGCTGCTCATCCTGGGCTACCAGTATCTCGGCAAGTGGAACGTCGCGGGGGACGTGGCGCTCTGGGCCGTCGTGGTGCTGGCGGCCTTCTCCGGCGCCGACTATTTCCTCAAGTTCTCCCGACGCCTCGGCGTCGTCGGCGAGCCGGGGGGGAGAACGGATGGGACGGGTGGCTAGGCGACGACGGGAGACACTGACCCGGTTCGGGCGGCTCCGACAAATCTTCTTGACCGGGCTGGTGGTGGTCCTGCCTCTGGTCGTGACCGTGTGGATCCTGGACCTCCTGTTCGGGATGGTGCACCGTTTCTCCACTCCTTTCATCCTGAGGATCCTGACCTTGCTGGGCGTCCCTTTCGTGGACGAGCCGGCCTTCACGACCTATGTCGCCCCGCTTATCGGTGTTCTGGTCACCCTGCTCGTCATCGTTCTGGTGGGGACGCTCGCGACCAACCTCCTTGGCCGACAAATCGTGGCCGCTTTCGACGACCTGATGCTGCGCATCCCGCTGATCAAGGCGATCTACGGCGCCTCGCGGCAGCTCCTCGACGCCCTGAACCGCAAGAACGACAGTTTCCGCCGCGTGGTGATGGTCGAATA
>JBIOWS010000070.1:0-2385 GCA_044868745.1 Candidatus Polarisedimenticolia bacterium | reverse complement strand
AGGCGTCGGTCACCAATGCGAGCCGCGCGCTCCGGATTAGCGGAACCAGATGGTCGTCCGTGTTCTCGTCGCCGGAGATGCCGAAGATGAGCTGGGTCGCAACTCCTTTCTCCTCGATCAGTATGTCTGACAGCGCCTCGAACGGGTCCGCACCTCGACGCCGGCCGATCTCCGCGAGGCTTAGGTGCTCGAAGCGCTTGTTGGGCTCACCGTCGACGTGCGCCAGGCGGATTCGTTCCCAGCCGCACTCCCGGGCAATGTTCATCGTCCAGCGCCCCTCCCCTGCCCAGGGGGGCCACACGGGGGAGGTTGAGTCGATCTCCTCTTTCATCCGCCGCCTCATCTCGGGGTCCCTAAGGCGCTCGAGGAAAGCCCCCACGCCGCCGTCCAGGGACCATGGGGGGTACAGCGCCAGCAGGGTCGTGCAGACCGCCGTGTACGGGATGACGTCGGCAGTGAGGTCGATGCCGGAGGCAATCCCCTCCTCGTGGATCCGCAGCACCTCCTCTGTGCCGGCCCAGGCCCGCGGCCCGACCGTTTCCACGTGCGAGTGGTGCACGGGCGCCCTCGACCGTCGTCCGACCTCCAGGATCTCGCGGACCGCAGGCTCAAGCGTCTCCAGGCTGCTGCCACGCTGATGGAAGGCGGCGAACCCTCCGGCTTGCGACACCGAACGGCACACCGACACAATCTCCTCCGTGTCGGAGAATTGGCCCGGAGGGTAGATGAGCCCAAAGGAGACCCCGAACGCTCCCTCCTCCACCGCCTCGGAAGCGAGGCGGTCGAGCGCCCGCTGTTCCTCCGGAGACGGCGGGCCGGCCCGGGCTCCCATCGCCTGGAGGCGCATCGGCCCGTGCCCCGCGAGGGTGGCGACGTTCAGGATCACCCCTTGCGATTCCAGGAGGTCGAGGTAGGACGTCGTCGAGCCCCACGCCCAGGACACGCCGTCGGGGCAGATGAAGCCGCAGATGCGCGCCGCCTGTGGCCGGCTCCGCTCCGTGACGGGGAAGCAGCCGATCCCGCAGTTGCCCAGGAGCTCGGTCGTGATGCCCTGCCGCACCCTCCCCTCGAGGAGCTCCGCCTGGCGATCGAGCGGGAGGGCGACGCAGAGATCGGAGTGGGAGTGGAGGTCGATGAAGCCGGGCGAGACGCAGCGGCCGGAAGCGTCGATCCGCTCCGCGGCCGGGGCGGCGATTCCGGGGGCTACGGCGACGATTCGATCCTTCTCGATGCCGACATCGGCCCCGAACGGGGGAGCCCCCGATCCGTCGATGACCGATCCATTGGCGATGATCAGGTCGAGCGTCAACGGGCGAGACGTTTGGGAGGATCGCCGGGGTAGGGGGCCGACAGGTAGCGCTCCTTGTTCGCTCTCAGGTTTCCCTCACCCTGTCCGCATTTGGTGCAACCGGGGAATGTGCGGCGGTCGTGGCGATAGCAGCAGTCCATCAGGTTGTACCAGACCCCGTACTTCCAGCAGAAGAAATTGGCGTCCGGCGAACGGTAGCTGCACTTGAGCACATGGGCCCGCCGGCGCCGCACGGGGGCCGATCCCTCCAGGCCGGCTCTGTCCGTCGGTTCGACGGCACGAAAACGCTCGCGGCCGCTCGGGTCCCGCTTCAGAGGATTAATTGCGCTCATGGAGCCGGTATTCTAATCCAATCACCGAAAGCCAGAAAGTCCCATCCAATGCGACCCGCCGACGCGGGGCGGCGCGGCACGCTGGAGCCGCGCCCCTGCCACCTGCGGTATCATGCCACCGAATGAGCGAGCCCAAGTGGCACGACCTCGGTCCGGTCGAGACTTTGGCGAGTCGCGCCCTGACGCAGGTCACCATCGACCACACGCCGCTGGCGCTGACGTACGACAACGGCCAGTTCAGCGCAGTTTCGGGAGTCTGTAATCACGTCGGCGGGCCTCTCGGGGAAGGACGCCTGGAGGGGGACTACATCGTCTGTCCCTGGCACAACTGGACGTTTCATTGTCGCACGGGCGCGGGAGGGCCGGGCTTCGAGGCGGAGCAGCTCCCTCGTCATGAGACCAGGGTCGAAGGCGGGCATGTGCTGGTCAACCTGACGCCTCAAAATTCACGACGGAAGGGTCCGCGCACCCCTCACCCTGTCGCCCGCAAGGTCGCCCGCGAGCCGGGCGGGACCAGGCTGGCCGGCATTTCGACGACCGTCATGGACGCGCGCAACCCGCGGTACTCGGGCTCCGACGACCTGCTTGCGCATGCTCTCCGCCATGCCGAGGAACTGGGCACCGCGACGCGACACATCCGGCTCAACGAACTCCCCTTTCGCGCGTGCGAGGGGTACTATTCGAAAAGCGCCCTGGCCTGCACCTGGCCCTGCTCCATAACGCAGATGGACCCTGCGGACCAGA
>JBIOWS010000069.1:0-3632 GCA_044868745.1 Candidatus Polarisedimenticolia bacterium | reverse complement strand
CAGGTCTTCCCGGGCCTGCCGATCGGCCTCCTGCACGGACGCCTGAAGACGGAGGAGAGGGAGGAGGTCATGGCGGCCTTCGTCGCCGGACGGACCGCGATCCTGGTGGCCACCACCGTGATCGAGGTCGGGATCGACGTGCCGAACGCGACCGTCATGGTGATCGAGCAGGCGGAGCGTTTCGGTCTCTCCCAGCTCCATCAGCTGCGCGGGCGCGTGGGGAGGGGCGGACACGACTCCTATTGCATCCTCATGCAGGGGACCGGCGGGACCGAGGACTCGGGGCGCCGCCTGGAGGTCTTGTGCCGGGCGCAGGACGGCTTCGAGATCGCCCGGGAGGATCTGAGGATGCGCGGCCCCGGAGAGTTCCTCGGCACGCGGCAGTCGGGGATCCCCGACCTGCGGGTCGGCGACATCCTCAGGGATCACGACATCCTCGAGGACGCCCGGCGCGAGGCGCTGGCCACGGCGGCGACGCTGCAGACCGCCCCGCAGCGCCGTGACCTCGTGCAGCACCTGGCACGACGCTGGTCCGCCCGCCTGGGCATGATCCAGGTCGGCTGACGGCGAGCCCGCCCGGGCGCCTCCTACAGGCGGCCACGGCGGACCAGTTTCTCCAGGAAGGCGGCCGTCCTCTCAGGTGGGACACCGCCTGCCCTCCGAAGGTCGGCGCGTATCCGGCGGAGGTCTTCGGGGAGGTCCACGTCGTACCAGCGGGGCAGCACGAAGGCGTGCAGGCCACCTCGCTCGATCAGACGGAGCGCCTCCTGCAGGACGCGCGACGTTCCCCAGGGCACCCCCGCGAGCATTCCCGGGACGACTCGCCGTGCGCCGATCAGATAGAAGCCCCCGTCCTCGGCGGGTCCCAGGACGATGTCACGGTCCGATAGGCGGGCGACGGCCTCCTCGAGGTAGGCGGGCGGGAGGGTCGGACTGTCCGATCCGAAGATGACCACCCGATCATGGCCCCGCTCGAGAAGATCCCGGAAGGTCCCCTGGAGGCGGACGCCGAGATCGCCCCTCGACTGTGGAATCCTCGCCAGGCCCGAGGCGGCGCGGACCAGCGACCTCCGTCCACGGCCCGTGCCGGGCGCCCACGGCTCGCTCGTGGCGAGGAACGGGCGGGCGCCGGAGGCCGCGGCCGCGAACCGGAGCAGGCGGAGGCTGTCCTCGAGGAGCGCCAGGTGCAGCGCCAGCGCTTCCTTCCTGCCGAGCCATGGAGTCAGGCGTGTTTTGACGGCCCCCAGGCGAGGGGCGCGGGCGTACAGCACCAGGGCCGGCCCGGTCCGATCCACTTCAAAACGTGATCGCCACCTCGGCCGTGCCGCGGGGAGCCAGGGTGACCGGTTGATCCTTGCGTCCCAGCGTCTCGTGCCAGGCGGTGAGCGTGTAAGTCCCTGGGGGAACGTCGGTGAGGGCGAAGGATCCGTCCTCGGCCGTGAGGGCGTAATACGGGTGCTCCGCAACGACGATCCAGGCGTTCATCCAGTTGTGCACGTCGCAGGCCACCCGGACCACGTCCGGCTGCGCGAAGGAGTGCGTGAGGACCTTCTTGAACTTGGGCTGCGCCATATTGATCGGCGTATTGCGCTTGGGAAAGGTGTGGATGTTGTGCAGGATGCCATCGCTGTTGATGATGTCGATCGCAACACCGGCCGGCACGACCTGCACGTGAGGGATGAACCAGCAGCCGCTCTGGTCGATCGCCGGCCGCACTCCGGACGGGAAGGGCTTGCCGCTCAAAACCGGTCCGATCGAAACCACGGCGTTCTTCACTCCGCCTCCGGGCCCGAGCAGCAGGCCCTCGGCAACGTGCTGCGTCCTGCCGCAGACCTCGCGGTCCTTGGTGACCACGATCGGAGCCGGTGCCGGTGCCGCGCCGGGATGCAGCACCCGGCCTGTGACTCGGCCTGCCTCGGCCACAGGCGCCACGACATACGACCGCTCCGCCGCGCTCTGGGTCGAGGCCGGTCGAGCCGCGGGCGCCAGGGTCTCGGGCGTGCCGCCGCAGGCGGCCAGAAAGGTCAGCAGGGCGACGACAGGAAAAGGGGAGGGTCCGGGAGGTCTGGGCACGCTCGGCTACTGCGGCAGCCAACGGATGTGCGTGGTCGCGTCCGGGACGAGCCCGATGTAGAGGATGGCCGAGAGAACAAGGGGGCTCAGGACGATCAGCACCAGGGCGTACTTCTCGAACTTCAGGTGCATGAAGTAGGCCGCGACCAGCGCCGCCTTGGCCAGAGCGAGGACGCAGAGCGACAGGACCACGAAGGCCCTGGCTCCCTCCACGCGAGCCACGGCGAGCTCGACGATCGTCAGAACGGCCAGAGCGAGCCACACCATCCAGTAGTTCGGCTCGCCGTGCTCGCCGGCTTTGCTCGTCATGGGATCAGATACACGAAGGTGAACACCAGGATCCAGATCAGGTCGACGAAGTGCCAGTAGAGTCCGACGATCTCGACGGAGCTGTTGCGCTGCGCGGTGTAGATGCCCTGCAGACCGCGGATGAAGATGCAGAACAGGTAGATGACCCCCGACAGCACATGGCAGCCGTGGAACCCGGTCAGAATGTAGAACGTGGCCCCGAACAGGCTGTTGATCCCCCACGGATTGGCCTGGATCGTCATGCCCTCGTGGATCAGATGCGTCCACTCGTAAGCCTGGATGCCGAGGAAGATCGAGCCGCCCAGCATGGTGCCCGCGAGATACCCGAGGAGGCCCGTCCGGCTGCCGTGCCGGATGGCCGACAGCGCCTTGACCATGGTGACGCTGCTGCAGATGAGAATGAATGTATTGAGGGCCGTCAGCGGCACGTCCAGGTGGACCGCCGGGTTCGGCCAGTTGGTGCTCCCGAGGCGCACGGCGCCGTACGCGGCCAGGAGCCCTGCGAACGACATGGCGTCGGAGCACAGGAAGACCCACATCATGAGCTTCCCCCAGCCGGGGGTCAGCGGGGCTTCGTAGCGCTCGACCTGATCGATCGTGGCTGCGTGCGCCATGCGCACTCCTCCTCGAAGGGGGCGAAGATTAGCACAGGTCCGGGGTCACGGGGCAAGAGGGAGCCGGTAGAGCATCAGGTAAACGACCACGCCGGTGACCGAGACGTAGATCCACAGGGGAAGGGTGAAGCGCGCCACCGCGACGTGCCGATCGAAGTGACCCCGCAGGGCCCGTGACAGAGTCACGGCGACCAGCGGGACGATGGCGGCGGCCAGCACGGTGTGGGAGACCAGGATCGTCAGATAGACGCCGCGCAGCCAGCCACGCCCCGGGAACGGCACCGAGCCGACCTGGAAATGGTAATAGAGGTAGGAGACCAGGAAGAGCGTGGAGGCCAGGACCGCGAGGAGCATGCAGTTGCGGTGCGCCTCCACCCGGCGCCGCCGGATGAACAGGTATCCGAGCGCGAGGAGGATAGCGCTCGTCGCGTTCAAGAACGCATTGAGGGTGGGCAGGTGCGGAACGGAACTCAAGCCCGCGCGCCCGTTTCGCGGCGCCTCGCCATCAGGAGCGCCGCCGACAGCGAAGCGACGCCGAACAGGACCGTCACGCCGAGCGATTGGCTCAGGGGAGGGACCCCCGGCGTCATTCCCCCCTCGCCGCCGTACAGGACGGTGCGGAACGCGTACATCCCA
>JBIOWS010000068.1:0-4303 GCA_044868745.1 Candidatus Polarisedimenticolia bacterium | reverse complement strand
CGCTCGACCTGATTCGCGAGGTGGCGGAGGATTTCAAGCTCGCGCTGGACGAGATGGGGTTCGAGCAGGCGCTGAACGAGCAGCGCGAGCGCTCCCGGCGCCGGATGCGGGAGAGCGCCCCGGCGAGCCGGGGGGTCTTCGCCGGCCTGCCGGCGGCCAAGAGCGCGTTCCAGGGATACGAGGCGACAGGGCTCGACGACGCGCGCGTTTTGGCCATCGTGCGCGGTGACGCCCTGATCGAATCTCTCGGAGTCCGCGAGGAGGGCCAGGTCCTGCTCGACCGCACCCCGTTCTATGCGGAGGCGGGCGGGCAGGTCGGCGACACGGGGTTTCTGACCGCCCCCGGCGGGGTGGCCGAGGTGAGCGACACACAAGCGCCTCTGCCGGGCTTGAGCCTGCACGCTGTGGTCGTGCGCGAGGGCAGGCTGCGCACCGGGGACGTGGTGCGGGCGGAGGTCGATCGCGAGCGGCGCGGGGCGGTCATGCGGAGCCACGACGCCACGCACCTCGTGCACGCGGCGCTGCGCGACGTGGTCGGCACGCACGTCAAGCAGGCCGGCTCGCTGGTGAATCCTGATCGATTCCGCTTCGACTTCAACCACTTTACCTCCCTGTCGGAGGAGATCCTCGGGCAGGTGGAGGACGAGGTGAACCACGTGATCCGGCAGGATCTGCCGATCCTCACCAGCGAGATGCCGTTGGACGAGGCGCTGCGCCGCGGCGCCCTGGCCTTTTTCGGAGACAAATACGGCGAACGGGTGCGGGTGGTCGAAGTGCCCGGCTTCAGCATGGAGCTGTGCGGCGGCACCCACGCCGCGAGCACGGGCTCGATCGGTCTGCTGAAGATCACCCAGGAGCGCGGCATCGCCGCCGGGATCCGGCGCGTCGAGGCGGTGTCGGGCGAGGGCGCGCTGCGCGAACTGCGCGAGGACCGGCGGGTCGTCGACAAAGTGCGGGCCGCCCTCAATGTCGATCGCGTGAAGGTCCACGAAGCCCTGACACGCCTGTTGGAGCAGAACCGCTCGCTGGCGCGAGAACTGGAGAGACTGAAGATCACGCTCGCGGCCGGAGAGGCTGGCGCGTCGGAAGGAGATGCGAGCGACATCGACGGGGTGCCGGTCGTCGTGCGGGTCGCCCCGGAAGGGCTCGAGAAGGGAGCTCTCAGGTCGCTTCTGGACAGGACACGCGAGACCGTCCGAACCGGTGTCATCGTCCTCTGGAATCTGGACGGAGACCGGGTCGGCGTCCTGACGTCGGTGAGCAAGGACTTGAGCCCGCGCCTGCACGCGGGGGACTTGGTGAGGGAGCTCGGGGCGCTCATCGACGGGCGAGGCGGCGGCAGGGCCGAGTTCGCCGAGGCGGGCGGCCGGAACGTGCGGCACCTCGATGCCGCCTCATTGCGGGCTCAGACGCTGGACATCGTCCGTCGGTCGATTCAGAGAGCCAGGGCGGCGGGATGAGGCGCGCCGTCTGGCTGTTGCTCGGGGGCGCCTGCGCCTTGGCTCCGGTCCTGGCGGGCGAGGAAATCTATTATCGCAAGGATCAGAGCGGCGCCCTCGTCCTCACCAATGTCCCCGACCATCAGGACCTGCGAACCTACCCTGGCCACGGGCCGCTGCGAGGATTGCATTCGGGGAGGGAGTACCGCGAGCTCATCTGGAAAACCGCCCTCAAGCACGGCGTCCATCCCGATCTGGTCTACGCCATGGCGGCGGTCGAATCGAACTTCAACAGCCGGGCGATCTCGGCCAAAGGGGCGCTCGGTCTGATGCAGCTCATGCCCGAGACGGCGAGCCGATTCGGCGTGTCGGACCCGTTCGACCCGGCAGACAACGTGCTCGGGGGGGTGCGGTACCTGCGCTACCTCCTGGATATGTTCCAGGGGGACCCACGCCTGGCGCTGGCGGCCTATAACGCCGGGGAGAACGTGGTCCTGGCCAGCAAGAAAATCCCGGACTATCCCGAGACGCGCAGGTACGTGACAAAAGTCCTGCAATTGTTCGGCGCCAAGCAACCGTACGTCCCCCCGACTCCGCGCCGGCCGGTGGCGGGAGGACGGGGGAGCGAAGCGCCGATTCACGAGTTCACCGACGCCGACGGAGTCGTCCACTACACCGATACGCCGCCCGGCGGCGGGGAGCCATCCCCCGGAGAGGCCCCCGCGAAGCCGCGCTGACCTGCGGCGGGCGGACGACCGCGGGGGCGGCGGATGGGAACGCGCCACCACCGTTGACCGACGAGCGACCATCGTTCGACTTCGCGCGCAGCATCCCGAAGGCGGAAATCCACCTCCACCTCGAGGGGTCGATCGATCTCCGAACCTTGATTCGGATGCGGCAGGATCGGGGCGAGGCGAGCGGCCCCGGGGTGCGACGGCGGCTCGCCCGTCTCTACGCCCACGATGATTTCCCGCATTTCCTGCGCAACTTCGGCGCCCTGTGCAATGAAATAAGGCGCCCCGAGGATTTCACCTTGATCATCGCGAGGCTCTCGCACCGCCTTCGCGCCGACAGGGTGCGGTACGCCGAGGTCTTTTGCTCGGGCGCGATGTTCGCGCGGCGTAGACTTCCGGCGGACGAGGTGATGGACGCTGTGAGCCGCGCCGCGAGGGAGCAGGAGTCCCTCCAGGGTCCGCGCCTGAGGTTCCTGTTCGACGGTGTGCGCCAGTTCGGATCGGCAGCTTTCGAGGAGCTGGTGCGCACCGCCGAGGCCTGCCGCCGGTACGATGTGATCGGGGTCGGCATGGGAGGGGACGAGAAGGCGATGCCGGCGGTGACGTTCGCTGCCGCCTACCGCGAAGCGCGCAGACTCGGGCTGCGCACGACCGTGCACGCAGGAGAGTTCGACGGACCGCGGTCGGTCTGGGAGGCGCTGGAGATCCTAGAGGCGGAGCGTGTGGGGCACGGCATCCGTGCCGTCGAGGACGCCGAGCTGGTGCGGACCCTGAGTCGTCTCGGCACGCCGCTCGAGTGCTGTCCCACGAGCAACGTCAGAACCGGCGTGGTGCGGGCCTGGGTCGATCACCCGATTCGTTCCTTGCACGACGCCGGCGTGGCGATCACCGTGAACAGCGACGACCCCGCGCTGTTCGGGACCACGCTGGGCAGGGAGTGGGAGGCGCTCGGAACGCGGCTTGGGATCAATGCGGCCGAGGTCCTAGCCATCGGCGTTCGCACGGCTCGGTGCACGTTTCTTCCCGAACACGAACGGCGGATGCTTGTCGAGGCGATGACGCGGGCGGCGTCGGACACCGGGATCGGAACGTGAGCGCGCCCGGGGAGGCACCCGCTCCGGCGGAGGGACGTGCCGCGTACCTCGTCGTCGCCGCTCTCGCCGCCTACGTCCTCCTGCTCTGGGTTCTTTTCCGCCCCTCCGGAGGCCTCGAGGGGACGTACTCCATCCGCAGCGCGGACGGCACCGAAATCGTGGTGCATCGAAGGATCGATCCGAGCATCGATTTCCCCGTGCCGCAGAGACTGGACGCTGCGTACCTCTTCCACTGGGACCTCAAGCGCCACGGCTTCCCGGCCGCGATGCCGCCGTATCTGGTGCGCTGGCGAGGGCTTCTCCTCGCTCCGGAGGCGGGCGCGTACCTGTTTTCCGTCGAGGCCGCGGGGGAGGCCACAGTGCGCCTCGACGGCCAGGGGGTCGATACGGGGCACGACACCCCTGCCGAGCGCCGGCTGGAAGCCGGCTGGCATCCGATCGAGGTCGATTACGCGCTCGCCCAGGGGGACGCCCGTCTGGTGCTGCGCTGGCGGCCGCCGGGGGGGAGGATCGAGACGATCCCCGCGGAGGTGCTGGCCGTCGACGCGGCGGCCCATACGGCCGCGAGAGTGCGCCGGTTCGCCGGCTGGAGCCTTCTCGCCATCGGGTCCGTGGTGGCGCTGCTCGTCGCCACCTTAGGCCGGCGGCTCCGGGGCGTCGCCGGCCGTGTCCGGGCCGCGGTCGTGGCCGGGAGGTCCACGATCGGCATCGGGGCGATCGTGGTCCTGGCGGCCCTCTTGCGCTTCCACGACTACAGCCTGGTGCCGTTCCACCACGAGACGGCCGACGAGTACCAGCACGCCTGGGAGGGCTGGCACCTCCTGCATGAAGGGTTCCCGGCCGCCTGGAGCACCTTCCCCGATCGCTACCCGATCGACCAGACCCTCGATTTCCGCTGGTTCGGCGACCGCTACGTCCTGGTCCGGCCGTATTTCGATCACCCGCCCTTGTTTTCGATCCCCGTCGGTCTGGCAGCCTCCCTGGCGGGGGCGGACCACTTCCTCACCTGCGCCCTGCCGGCGATGCGCCTGGTGCC
>JBIOWS010000067.1:0-2728 GCA_044868745.1 Candidatus Polarisedimenticolia bacterium | reverse complement strand
GGCCCGAGCCTGCTCACCCAGGGCTCTCAGGAGATCCGGCCGGAGGAACAAGAGCTCTCCGGCCACGTCCAGGGTCCAGGGGTCGGTGGGATCCTGCCGCAGAGCGCGGTAGAGGTCCGCCCCCGCCTCGGGCCACCTGCGCGCCGCGGCGAACAGGAGTGCCCGATACCGCAGGTCCGCCAGTTGTCCGCCCGAGCGACCGTCCTTCTTCCCGGCGAGGTGACGGCCGTTGCTCCCGATCTCGCGCTCCAAAGCCGCTTCTCCGCATCGTTCCAGGACGGCGACGAAGGCCCGGCGGGCGAACAGATCGTCCGGCCTGGCGGCGATGAGGGCTCGCCAGGCCCGTTCTTCCGCGACGCGGTCTCCCGCCGATCGGGCCAGGGCGACGACGTTGTAGAGCGCCGTGCCGTCCGCCGGAATGAGCTTCAGAAGGCGTTGGAACTGGGCCAGCGCGCCGGTCCGATCTCCTGTGTCGCGCAGCGCCAGGCCCAGGCCGCGCCGGGCGTCGGCGTGCCCCGGATCGATCCGGAGGGCGCGCCGGTAGCTGTCCGCCGCCCCGGCGGCGTCTCCGGCGACCGCCTGCAGGCGTCCGAGCTCCGTCAGGATGGCGGCGCTGCCGATCCCACCGGCCGTGGCGCGCAGCGCGGCGATGGAGGCCTTGATTTCGCGTGCCTCCTGGCGGCGGAGGATGGCCGCCTCGTCATCAGGCTTCAGCTCGAGATACCGGTTCCAGAGTAGGACGGCGCTCCCGAGGTCGCCGCCCGCCTCAGCGACCTGCGCCAGGCCGGCGAGGGCCGGGGTTTCGCCGGACCGGGCCGCGAGGACCTCCTTGAATAGTCGCTCGGCCTCGGCCAGCCGCCCCTGCCTCCGCCTGGTCTCGGCTAGGTTCAGGAGCAGATCGGCGTGCGCGCCGGGACCGACCTTTGGAAGGGCCGTCTCCAGGAGCGCCGCGGCGCCGTCATAGTCGAAGGCAGACCTCCTGAGGAAGCCCTGCCCCGCATACGCTTCCGGCCGCGCCGGGTCGAGGGCTACCGCGGCGGCGTACTCGGGCGCGGCGGCTTCGCTCCGGCCGGCCCGCCGGAGCGTGTCGGCCAGCAGGATCCGGATCTCGTAGCGCCCCGGCGCGAGGTCGCGGGCCCGGCTGAAGGCGGCGATCGCAGCCCCGAGGCGGCCGGCCTTGCGTGCGGCCTTGCCCTCCTGAACTAGGTCGCCCGCACGGTCGGCTTCGTGCTCGGGTGGTGTCTCCGGCGCCGCGCGGCCCGGCGCCGCGGGAAAGACGAAGGTGACGAGCAGAGCGGCGGGGAGAAGGGCTCCCCTGGAGCCTGGGGAACGCAGGGTATGTGCCACGGACCCGAAGGGTACGGTGGGATCGGTGTCAAGTCAACGACGCCGACGATCAGGCGGCTCGCAGCCTGCGGACGACTTGATCGAGAACCGTGAGGACCGATTCGAGCTTGAACGGCTTGCTGAGGTAGAGGCAGCCGGTGCTCTGGAAAAAGGTCTGGACCTTGGGGTTTGCGAGGTCGCCCGTCGAGAACACGAAGCGCCGGGCCATTTCCGGTTTGAGCTTGCAGAGGCGCTCATACAATCCCTGGCCGTCGAGACCGGGCATCTTCAGGTCGGTGAGAATGATGTCGTAGTCCCTGGCACTGGCCAGCTCCAAGGCTTTCTTCCCGTCTCCCGCGTCGTCCACCTGATGTCCGGCGCTCCTCAGAAACTCGCACAACAGCTCGACCAGGATCCGCTCGTCGTCGACCACCAGGAGCTTCAGGGGCGCGGACGGCCCTGCCGGCGCCTTCTCCTCCCTGGGGGCCGGCGGGGACTTCGACTCCTCGATGATCGGCAGCTCGATGAGGATGCTCGTCCCCTCCGACAGGACGCTTTCGGCGATCATCGTTCCCAGATGATCCTTGACGATGGCGCGCGACAGACTCAAGCCGAGACCGGTCCCCTTGCCCTCCTTCTTGGTGGTAAAGAAAGGCATAAAGATCGACTCCAGGCGATCGCGGGCGATCCCCGTCCCGTTGTCGGAGAATCGGGCGCGGACCACAAAGCCCGTGCTCTCCGTCGCCACGACCAGGCGCCTGGGGCGGTCGCTGGTCTCCATCATCGCCTGGTGGGCGTTGTTCACCACGTTCAGGATCACCTGCTGGATCTGGTGGAAGTCGAGCATCGTTCGGGGAAGGCTCGCCTCATAGCGGCGGACCACTTCGACGTTATCCACCTTGAGCTGGTAGGCGCGCAGCTCCAGCACCCCGTCGATCGCTTCGTTCAGGCTGCGGTAGGTTTTCTCGGGCCTGTGCCGGCGCGAGAAACCGAGGAGGTTCTGGACGATCTTCTGTGAGCGCATCGCCTCGTCGTGAATGCGTTCCAGGTTCTTCTTGGTCTTCGGATTGACTTCGCTCCCCAGAAGGAGCTGGGTGAACCCGATGATCGCGGAGAGCGGGTTGCTCAGCTCGTGCGCCACGCCGGAGACCAGCTGGCCGATCGCCGACAGCTTCTCGGCCTGCATCAGTTGCTGCTGCACCGTGAGCAGGCGCGCCTGGACGGCCTTGACCGCCTGATCGAGGCTCTTCTTCTCGATGGCGTGCGCGACCTGGGTCGCGAACAGCTCGAGGGGCGAGAGTGCCTCGACCGTCGGCGCCACGTGGTCCTTGGAACCCTCCAGCATCACCGTGCCGACCAGCGACCCACCAGCGCCGTGAAGCGGGATGACCAGGAGGTCTCC
>JBIOWS010000066.1:0-7004 GCA_044868745.1 Candidatus Polarisedimenticolia bacterium | reverse complement strand
CTCCTCCTGCGCTCCGGTCGCAGGATGGTGCTCGACTCGCTGCAGGACTACGAGGAAATCCGGCGCACGGTCCTGCAGCACTGCGATCAGTAGCCCGCCTGCTTGTCCACCTCGTTCAGGAGAGGCTCCGAGGCGAAGTAGCGCTTGAGGTTCTTCAGGAACAGATCGGCCGACCGCGCCATGTAGTCCGGATGCGTGCCGGCGACGTGGGGGGTCAGGACGACGTTGGGAAATCCCCACAGAGGGCTCGCGGCCGGAAGAGGCTCGCCGGCGAAGACATCCAGCCCGGCGCCGACGATCCACCCCTCGCGCAAGGCGCGCACCAGGGCCGACTCCTGAACCAGCTCCCCCCGGCCGATATTGATCAGCAGGGCGGAGGGCTTCATCCGCTTGAGCTGCCTCTCGCCGATCAGCCCCTGGGTGGCGGGGGTGAGCGGCAGCGCCAGGACCAGGACGTCGGAATTGCGCAACAGGATCTCCTCCTTGCCGGCGGCCAGCAGGCGTTCGACGTAGTCGGGCTTCGGGCGGGTCGTGCGCGTCAGGCCCCAGACCGTCATCCCCAGAGCCCGCCCCCGCCTGGCTATCTCTCGACCGATGTCGCCGAGACCGAGGACCCCGAGGAGCTTTCCCGGCAGCTCCACGAGCGGCGGCGTGCGCCCGTAAAGCGCCTCCTGCGCCCAGCGCTTCTCTGCCTGGGCGCGCACGGCGTCGGCGACCCCGCGCGTCAGCGCCAGCAGGAGCGCCAGGAAATGCTCCGCCACCGCCACCGAGTTCACCCCGCGTGACGAGGTGACGCGGATGGCGCTCTTCACCAGCTCCGGGTTCAGGACCCGGTCGACCCCGGCCAGCGGCGTGTGCAGCCAGCGCAGGGCCTCTGCCTTGTCGACGTGGCGCCGGGCGAGGCCCCAGGCGAACAGCACCTCCGCCCCGGACAGCGCCCGGACGAACGCCTCCTCGGTCAGCGGGACCTCGATGTCGAACGCGAGGCGCGCCCGGCGGCGGATTTTTTCCAGGTACCCCTCCGGCAGTCTCCAGATCGGCAGACGGTGCGGCAGGTAGATGATCAGGCGGCGCTGTCGGGTCGGCACGGTCGTCGTCCCCCCCGGCGGACGGCAACGCGACGGGCGCGCCATTCTATTCCATCGGCCGGAGGCGCCGACGTACCTCATCGATGACTCGCACCACCGGCCCGTCGAAATAGTCGGGAGACGGGGCGGCTTCGTTCCAGCGCGCCCCCGGAGGGAATAGGGCAACGCAGTCCCAGGCGACCTCATCGCCCCCTTCCGAGGTCCGGGTCAACGCCCGGGAGACCATCCGACTCTCGTCCCAGAAATGGATCGCCCTCGAATCGGAAAGAAGCGAGCGACGCTCGCGGCGGGGGGCCCCCGATCGCTCCACACGACCGGCTCCCACACGACCAGGAGGCTCAACTGGCCGGCCGAGATCTCCCTGAGGACTTCGTGGAGTGCGGAGGCCCCCCGCACACAGACGGGTCAGGTCGGGGAGAGGAGGGCGACCAGACGGGTGCGGTCGTCCGCCGCATTGAAGGCGTCCTTGAACTCACGCAGAGTCCCCGCGTCCAGGCGCACGAGGGGAGGCGGAGCCCCGGGCGCCCCACGCCACTCGTAGATTCGATACGCGCCAAGAACCAGCGCGGCTACGACGAACCCCGCCCCCGCGAATAGGGAGAGAACCACGAGAGCTTTTCGGCGAATCATCGGGCCGGAATCTTAGATCGGACACGCCGCCGCGGCCATCTGGCACGCGCATCGGCTCGCGCACTGCGGCGGCGCGAGGACCGAGTCGTTTGACACCCTGTGCGCGCTCCCCTAAGATCGCCCCTCACCCGAACGCGCGGCACGCGGCAAGGGCCCGGCATCAATATGTCTGTCGATTCGATCGTCATCAAAGGCGCGGCGGAGCACAACCTCAAGCACATCGACCTGACGCTGCCGCGCAACAAGCTGATCGTCCTGACCGGCCTGTCGGGATCCGGCAAATCCTCGCTCGCCTTCGACACGATCTACGCCGAGGGGCAGCGCCGCTACGTGGAGTCGCTGTCCGCCTACGCCCGCCAGTTCCTGGAGATGATGGAAAAGCCCGAGGTCGAGTCGATCGAGGGCCTCTCCCCCGCCATCTCGATCGAGCAGAAGACCACCTCGCGCAACCCACGCTCCACCGTCGGCACCGTGACCGAGATCTACGACTACCTGCGCCTGCTGTTCGCACGCGTCGGCGAGCCGTACTGCCACCAGTGCGGCAAGCCGATCGCCAGGCAGACGGTGCAGCAGATCGTCGACCAGGTGCTCGCCCAGCCGGCCGGCACCAAGATCCAGGTGCTGGCCCCGATCGTGCGCGGCCGCAAGGGGGAGTACCGCAAGCAACTCCAGGAGGCGATGAAGAAAGGGTTCGTGCGGGCCCGAGTGGACGGCCACGTCATGGAGATCTCCGACGGCATCCCGATGGACAAGAAGAAAAAGCACACCATCGAGATCGTCGTGGACCGCCTGGCGCTGAAGGAAGAGGTGAAGAACCGCCTGACCGACTCGATCGAGACCGCGCTCAAGCTGGCCGAGGGCCTGACGACGATCAACGTCCTGGGCGAGAAGGGGGGGCGCGACCTGCTGTTCTCCGACCAGCTCGCCTGCATCAACTGCGGCATCTCGGTCCCGGAGCTGGCGCCGCGCATGTTCTCCTTCAACTCCCCCTACGGCGCCTGCCCCTCGTGCGACGGCCTGGGGGCGCACCTGGAGATCGATCCGGCCAAGATCGTCACCAACCCGAGCGTGTCGGTGCGCGAAGGGGCGATCGGGGGGACCTGGGGCTTCGGCAAGTCGATGCTGCAGATGGCGGCGACGGCGATCGCCAAGGCGATGCGCTTCGACCCCGACCTCCCCTTCGGCCGGTTGCCGAAGGAGGCGCAGCGCATCCTCCTGTACGGAAGCGGCGAAACCGCCTACGACTACGAGTTCATCGAGGGGCGCAGCCGCTATTACTTCAGAAAGCCTTTCGAAGGGGTCATCCCGGCGATGATGCGGCGCTACCGCGGGACCGAGTCGGCCGGGCTGCGGGAGGAGACCGAGCGCTACATGTCGCTCGAGCCGTGCGGCGCCTGCGAGGGCGCCCGCCTCAAGCCCGAGTCGCTCGCGGTGCGCGTCGCCGGTCACAACATCGCCCACTACACCTCGCTGACCATCAAGGACGCCGTGCGCGCCTTCGAGGGCTTGGCGCTGTCCGACAGGGACCGCCAGATCGCCCACCAGGTCCTCAAGGAGATCCGCGAGCGTCTCGGCTTCCTGATGAACGTCGGCCTCGGTTACCTGACCCTGTCGCGCACCGCCGCGACTCTGTCGGGCGGCGAGGGGCAGCGCATCCGCCTGGCGACCCAGATCGGCTCGCGCCTGACCGGCGTCCTGTACGTTCTGGACGAACCGTCGATCGGCCTGCACCAGCGGGACAACCGCAAGCTGCTCGACACCCTGTGCGCCATGCGCGACCTCGCCAACACCGTCATCGTGGTGGAGCACGACGAGGAGACGATCCGCTCCGCCGACCACGTCGTCGATCTCGGCCCCGGCGCCGGCGAGGACGGCGGCCAGGTGGTCGCCCAGGGACAGCCAGGCGAGATCGCCGCCCACCCGACCTCCCTGACCGGCCAGTACCTGTCGGGCCGCCTGTTCATCCCGATCCCCGCCCACCGCCGCCCGCCGGCGGACGGCGGCCGGCCCGAGCGCGGCTGGCTGAGCGTCCTGGGCGCCGAGGAGAACAACCTCAAGGCGATCGACGTCCGCTTCCCGCTCGGCCTGTTCACCTGCGTCTGCGGCGTGAGCGGCTCGGGCAAGAGCACGCTGGTGAACGAGACGCTCTACAAGGCGCTCGCCCGGACGCTCTACCGCACGCCGATCCGACCCGGCAAGAACCGCGGCCTGAAAGGGACGAACCAGGTGGACAAGGTGATCGACATCGACCAGTCGCCGATCGGCCGGACCCCCCGCAGCAACCCGGCCACCTACACCGGCCTGTTCACCCCGATCCGTGATCTTTTCTCTTCGGTCCCCGAGGCGCGCATGCGCGGCTACCGACCGGGACGCTTCTCGTTCAACGTCAAGGGAGGACGCTGCGAGGCCTGCGAAGGGGACGGCATCATCAAGATCGAGATGCACTTCCTGCCGGACGTGTACGTCACCTGCGAGGCCTGCAAGGGACGGCGCTACAACCGCGAGACGCTGGAGGTCCGCTACAAGGAGAAAAGCATCGCCGACCTCCTGGAGATGTCGGTGAAGGAGGCGCTGCGGTTCTTCGAGAACGTGCCGGTCATCCGCCGCAAGCTGGAGACCCTGGACGCCGTCGGTCTGTCTTATATAAAGCTCGGCCAGTCGGCGACCACGCTGTCCGGCGGCGAGGCGCAGCGCATCAAGCTGTCGAAGGAGCTCAGCCGCCGCGCCACCGGCCGGACCGTGTACATCCTGGACGAGCCGACGACCGGCCTGCACTTCGACGACATCAAGCGCCTCCTCAACGTCCTGAACGCGCTCGTCGACCAGGGGAACACCGTGATCGTCATCGAGCACAACCTGGACGTCATCAAGACCGCCGACTGGATCATCGACCTCGGCCCCGAAGGCGGCGACGAAGGCGGCCGCATCGTCGCCGAGGGGCCACCCGAGCAGGTCGCCGTCCATCCCCACTCCCACACCGGCGCCTTCCTCAAGCGCACCCTCGCGCGGGCCCAGCGCCCCGCGCCCGCCAGCCCCCCCGTCCCCACCAAGGCTCGCAACGGCAGCGCCGCCTCACTCGCCTGAAGCGGCAGCGGCGCTGCCTTAAGGAGAAGACCGCACGCACCGCCGCTCGCGCCCGGCCCTGCGCACGCATCTCCCCTCTTGCATGAGCCCTCCTGCCCTTGCTCCGCGGGGGGCCTCGGCGTATAGTTCGGCCAATCGCCGCCCCCGAGTCGACTGCCATGGAGAGCCTGAAAGAGAGCCTTCTCATGAGGGGACCGGCCTTAGATCTCAACCTGCCAGAGAGCGGCGCGGGGTCCCGCTTCGTGGTGAGCGAGCGCCCGCCCGGAACCGTCCGCCAGCCGAAGCTGCTTGACCGGGTCCGCCTGGCGGTCCGGGGCCGGCATTTCAGCCCGAGGACCGAGGAAGCGTATGTGGGCTGGATCAGGAGATTCATCCTGTATCACGGCAAGCGCCATCCCGCGGACATGGCGGAGTCGGAGGTCACCCGGTTCCTCTCCAGCCTGGCCACCGAAGGGAGGGTCGCGGCCTCGACGCAGAACCAGGCGCTGAGTGCCCTGCTATTCCTGTACCGCGAAGTCCTCAGGAAGGACCTCGCGTGGCTCGAAGGTGTTGTCCGGGCCCGGGAGGGGCGCCGCCTACCGGTGGTCCTCACGCGCGAAGAGGTGAAGGCGGTCATCGGCCACCTGCACGGCGTGCACTGGCTGATCGCGACACTGCTCTACGGGGCCGGTCTGCGGCTCCTCGAGTGCCTCCGCCTGCGCGTCAAGGACATCGACTTCGGAAGCCACCAGGTCCTGGTGCGCAGCGGGAAAGGGAACAAGGACCGTCGGACCATGCTGCCGGCGGCCGCCCGCGAGCCCCTCTCGCGACACCTCGAACGCGTCCGACGGCAGCACCAGTCGGACCTCGGCCGCGGCGCGGGCTGGGTGGCGCTCCCCGGCGCTCTCGGTCTCAAGTATCCGGACGCCGGTCGATCCTGGGGCTGGCAGTGGGTCTTCCCCGCCGCACGTCACTATTTCGACCCGCGCACCGGCCAGAGGCATCGCCACCACCTGCACGAATCGGCCGTGCAGCGCGCCGTGCGGGAGGCCGTCCTCAAGACGGGGCTGACCAAGCTCGCCAGCTGCCACACCCTGCGCCACAGCTTCGCAACCCACCTCCTGGAGGACGGCTACGACATTCGGACCGTACAGGAGTTGCTCGGCCACAAGGATGTGACCACGACGATGATCTACACGCACGTTCTGAACCGGGGCGCCCTCGGCGTCCGCAGCCCAGCAGACCGTCTATGAGGCCTATCCAGCGACATCCCTTGCGCGCCTTCGCAGCCTATCGCGTTGGATACGGCGCCAGCAAATCCTGCCCAAACCAAGCGTCGCCCAACACTTGCTTCACCTGGCCGACCCGCGCTGCGAGCGCCCCAACACTGCGCCCCGTCGCAGCCCTGGCGCAAATAAAAGTTATGTCTACTTTAAGTTAGGCCGCTGTGGAGCGAGCTCTGTATGAGTAGTCTCGAGCAGGTGACCAACCTGCGTGCCAGGATCGAACGGCTCACTCTTCGCACTCGTCTAACGTCGGGCCCTGGGGCGGAGTGGGCGGCTGAGGTTCCCGGGCATGGCCTGCAGTCCTATCAGGTGACCGGCATGACTTCGCCAGACGAGCTGGAAGACACGTTGGCCCACCTGTGCATGGAAGTCTGGAACCTGAAGGACTATCTCAAGCGACACTTGGTTGCTATCGGTCGCGATCCCCGCGATGTGGAGCGGTTTGTAGACGCTGACCCGGATCTGCCCGTGTGCGCAGATCTGGCAAACAGTACTAAGCATGGTGGACTCGATCGCACCCGAACAGGCCGGTCTCTGCGCGCAGGGCGTGTAACGTTCTCGATGCCGCAAGGCGCTTTGGGTTCGCTGACCGTCTTCGCGAACAAGGTTCAGGTTGATATCAGGAAGCCCGAGTTCGTGACATTCGCATATCCAGTCATTGATCGCGACGGCAACGAGGTTGGCGATGCGATGCAGCATCTCATCAACGGAGTTGCAGCTTGGGAGCGTTTCATTCACCGCTTGTAATCAGCGGCCTAACAACCGGTTGAAGCTGACGGCGCGCGGGAGGTCGGTGTCGGAGTCGCTGCGGCGCACGCGCGCCGCAGCTTAACCGGGGCGTTAGACCGACGAATACCGGGGGTGGCGAAGGCTGTGATGCGCGAGGTGCTGGTAATGCTGGCGGTGACGTCCGCCGCATGTGCGACGTCCAGGTCTG
>JBIOWS010000065.1:0-2325 GCA_044868745.1 Candidatus Polarisedimenticolia bacterium | reverse complement strand
GGGTCTCGCGGGGGGCGCAGCGATCCTCTGGCATCGGCACAACGAATGGCGACTCAGAGTTCGCACCGGAGTGGGCGCTCCGCTCATTCTGGCCGTCGTGGCCCTGACGGCTGCCGCGCTGATGTTCGGCTTTCTCCTGGCGCGGCGCGGCAGGCATCTCACCAGTCTCGCGGTCGCCGCAGCTTTCTGGATGGGCGCGTGCTACCTGGTCCTGGCCGTCATCGGGAGGGTCAATTTCTTCAACGAGACGAAACACTTTGCCGCCGTCCTGAGACACGAACGGCAGAACGGAGAGCCGGTCTTCGCCTACCGCTGCTATCTACGCGGGCTTCCGTTCTACCTCCGCGGCACCATCGGGCTCGTCTCGCCGCACAGCGACGACTTGAGGTTGGGGAGGGAATACGGGCATGAGGCGGGGACGTTCCCGGACGAGGCCACCTTCCTGGCGCACCTCAGAGGTGACTCGAGGGTGTTCGTGGTCATCCGACACCAGGATCTGCTGGCGCTGCAGCGCAAGGCGGAGCGCCCGCTCTACGTCCTGGCCCGATCGGAGATTCACGATCTGGTCAGCAACCGCCTCGGTGTGACCGAAGCACGGGAGCTCTCTTCGGCGTTCCCCGCCGGTTTCGACTTCGAGGACGTAGCCAGGCGGGTCGCGGGCCTCATGCCCGGCGGCGCCGTGGAGATGTTCGAGATCGAGCGACTGGCGGGAGGTCTCTACCTGGCGGTGGAGGTCTACCGGGGAGGATCCCACTACGAAGTGCGCTTCCCGATCGTTCCTGCCGGGCAGGTGACCGTGGTGCGGGAAAATCCCGCGTTCGAGGAATCTGGCGAGGAGCACCACCTGCTCAGGGTCGTGCCGTTCCCCGACTCGGGGGTTAGGCTCCCGGTGCTCCCGCCCCCGGCCTGAGAAAATCGAAGACGCGGCCCGCCCGGGCCGCGTCCACGAGTCTCGACCTCTGAACTGTCAGTGCGAAGCTTTGGCCGTGGCCGGCTTCGCGACGTTGCACTCCTCGGCGATGTTTCTCCCGTCCTGCTCGATGTAGCGCACCGTCACGGAGTCGCCCACCTTCAGGTCCTGGAGGTTGGCGGGCTTCCCGTGCACCATCACCTTCGCCTTGTCGCCCATGTTGAAGGTGATCTCCTTCGCCTCGCCTCCGCCCTTGACCGTCTCTTTCACCGTGAACGAATTGGCCGTCGTGTCGACGGTCACGACTTCTCCGACGATCCGGTGGCTGCTCCCCTTCTGAACGGCCTTGGTCTCACCGGCCAGGGAGAGAGTCGCAACACCGAGGACGAACACAGCCACCAGACTTACGACAGTCGCTTTTCGCATAGGGTCTCACCTCCGCTCGCACAACCGAGCAAGCGCGATGCCAGCGCGCGACGCCTCACGGCGAGACCTGCAAGCCTTTGAGGTGGCGAGGGTTTGCGGGATTGGGTCGCTACCCCAAGCCGTCGCCTCTATGACCAACTGGTGCGGCGCCTGCACCATCTGGTGCGGCGGCGTCCGGCCGCTCCCGGAGACCGAACTTTTTCAGCCGGTATTGAAAGGTCCGCCGGGTCATCCCGAGCAATCGCGCCGCGCGCGACACGCTCCCCCCTTTGCGCAGCGCCTGGCCCAGAAGCCTCTTCTCGATCGATTCGAAGGATAGACCGGTCTCGGGTATCTCCAGCGGCTGCGGGTCGGCTTCCTCCTGCCGGCGCACCTCCTGCGGCAGATCGTCGGGGACGATCACCGGACCCTCCGCGAGCAGGACCGCCCGCTCGATCGCCGATTCGAGCTGACGGACGTTCCCCGGCCAGTGATAGCGCATCAGCACCGTCAGGGCGCGATCGTCGATTCCCCTCACCTTCTTGCCGCTGGTGGCGGAGTGTCGCGAAAGGAAATGGCTCACCAGGCTCGGGATGTCGGTGGTCCGCCCGCGCAGCGGGGGCAGGAGGATCGTCAGGACGTTGAGCCGGTAGTAGAGGTCGTCGCGGAAGCGCCCCTCCTTCATCAACCCGGTCAGGTTCTTGTTCGTCGCCGCCACGATCCGCACGTCCACCGGGATGGAAGCGTTGGCGCCCACGCGGCGGATCTCCTTCTCCTGAAGCGTGCGCAGGAGCTTGGCCTGCATCCCGATCCCGAGGTCGCCCACCTCGTCCAGGAACAGCGTGCTGCCCGACGCCTCTTCGAAGAGGCCGCGCTTCCGGGCGATCGCACCGGTGAACGCCCCCTTCTCGTGCCCGAACAACTCGCTCTCCAGGAGCGGCTCGGGCATGGCGGCGCAGTTGATGGCATGGAACGGTCGGGAGGCGCGCGGGGAGTTATAGTGGATGGCG
>JBIOWS010000064.1:0-6328 GCA_044868745.1 Candidatus Polarisedimenticolia bacterium | reverse complement strand
CTGTCGGTCTACGAGGGGTCGACCACGATCCGCGCCACGATCCGCCCGCCGCCCGACAGCGCCCAGGGTCCGCGAGATATCCGCTCGCGCCTGACCTACCAGGCCTGCAGCGATACCGCCTGCCTCGCCCCCGAGGTGGTCGAGTTCCGGATGCCGATGCTGATCGAAGGCGATCCGATCGCCGCGACAGTTGCGCCGTCGTCCACCGACTCGGCCGGTATCGGAGCTGCCGGGGCGGAGGGGGCGGCGCGGCCGTGGTCGGGCCGGCCCCGGGCGGTTTCCAGCAGCCAGGAATCGCTGGCGTTACTCCTGGCCGAGGGCCGGTTCCTGGCCCTGCTCGGGGTGGTGTTCCTTGGCGGGCTGGCGCTGAATCTGACGCCGTGCGTCTATCCGATGATGCCGGTCACCATCGGCTTCTTCGCCAGCCAGGCGCAGGCGGGATGGGGGCGGAGGGTCGCCCTGCCCTGCCTCTACGTTCTCGGGATGGCCCTGACCTACTCGGCGCTCGGCGTCGCGGCAGGGCTGTCCGGCGGACTCTTCGGATCGACGCTCCAGAACCCCTGGATCGTCGGTGCTCTGGTCGTGTTGTTCGTCGCCATGGCGCTCTCCATGTTCGGCCTCTTCGAACTGAGGATGCCGGGAACGCTCACGCAGTTGGGCGAGGGGCGGCGCGGCCCGATCGGCGCGCTGGTCATGGGGTTGACGATGGGACTGGTCGCGGCCCCGTGCATCGGTCCCTTCGTGGTCGGGCTCCTGGCTTTCGTAGGCGCTTCGGGCAAGCCGGTCCTGGGGTTCTGGCTGTTCTTCGTCCTGGCGATCGGGATGGGGCTCCCGAACCTCGTGCTGGGGGTGTTCTCGGGAGCGCTGTCGACTCTGCCGCGCTCGGGGATGTGGCTGATCTACGCCAAGAAGGTGATGGGCGTCGCCCTCCTGGCGGTGGCGCTCTACTTCGCGCAACCGTTCCTCGGTGATCGGCCTCTCGGATGGGTCGTCCTGACCTTCGCCTGCGCCTCGGGTCTCTACCTGGCCCTCCTTGAGGGGACGCGCCTGGGTGGGCTCCGGCTCCAGCCTGTCAAGATGTTCATCGGTCTTCTGGTGGTCGTCGCCGGCGCCTGGTTCTCCCTGCCGCTCATCCAGGCCCGGTCCGAGCTGCGCTGGAGGCCCTACGCCGCCGAGGAGCTGGCCCGCGCCAAGAGCGAGGGGAAACCCGTCCTCATCGACTTCTTCGCCGACTGGTGCCTGCCGTGCAGAGAGCTCGACCGATACACTTTCACCGACCCCGGCGTGATCGAGGAGGCGCAGCGCTTCGTCCTGCTGAAGGCCGACCTGACCCAGTTCGAATCCGAGCCGGTGGGAGAGATCCGGGAGCGCTTCGACGTGAT
The DNA here is from genome assembly GCA_044868745.1 of Candidatus Polarisedimenticolia bacterium. Lineage (GTDB taxonomy): Bacteria > Acidobacteriota > Polarisedimenticolia > Gp22-AA2 > Gp22-AA2 > JBIOWS01. The sequence goes on along the minus strand of JBIOWS010000064.1, from coordinate 4,946 downwards.
CGGCGTGCCGACGATCGTCTTCCTCGACGGCCGCGGCGTGGAGCGCGACGATGTCCGGCTGCACGGCTTCGAGAACGCCGAGTCGTTCCTCGCCCGCATGCGCCAGGTCCGCTGAGCCGTGGGGAGCCGCTTCGACAGGCTCGAGTGCCCTCGCTGCGGATGGACGACCGGTCTCGGCCCGCCGCCCGCCCGCACCTGCCGCTGCGGATCCCCCCTGCTGGCGCGCTACCGGCTGCGCGAGGCGGGGAGCCCGTTTCGCCCTCAGGATGTCGCCGGGCGGGAGCGGTCTCTATGGCGCTACGCGGAGGTTCTCCCGGGGGTGCCGCCGGTCACGCTCGGGGAGGGGTTCACGCCGCTCGTCCCGGCGCGGCGGCTCGGGGCGGAGCTCGGGCTGGGCCGACTGTACATCAAGGATGAGGCGGTCAACCCCACCGGTTCGTTCAAGGCGCGAGGGATGTCGGTCGCCGTCTCCGTCGCAGCATCCCTCGACGTCCGTGTGGTGGCCGCGCCATCGGCTGGCAACGCCGGGGCCGCCCTGGCGGCCTACGGCGCCCGGGCGGGGATGGAGGTGCGTCTGTTCCTGCCGGAGACGACCCCGGTTCCCTTCGTCCAGGAGTCGCGACGGCTCGGAGCCAGCATCCGCCTGGTCCCGGGGTCGATCGCCGACGCCGCGACTGCGATGCGACAGGAGATGGGACCTGCCGCGGCCGACGGCCGGGGCTGGTTCGATCTCTCGACGCTGCGCGAGCCGTTCCGCGTCGAGGGGAAGAAGACGATGGGTTACGAGATCGCCGAGCAGCTCGATTTTGTCCTGCCCGACGTCATCATCTACCCGACGGGAGGCGGCACCGGGCTGATCGGCATGTGGAAGGCGTTCGACGAGATGCGGGACTTGGGCTGGATCGGCGCCAAAAGACCCCGCATGATCGCGGTCCAGGCGTCCGGGTGCGCGCCCCTCGTGCGGGCCTTCGAGCAGGGACGGGAAACGGCCGAGGCCTGGCGCGACCCGGTCACCGTCGCCTGGGGGCTGCGCGTGCCGTCCAGCCTGGGGGACTTCCTGATCCTCCGGGCGGTTCGCGACAGCGGTGGAGCGGCCGTCGTGGTCGAGGACAGCGAGATGATCGACGCTGCCGCGATGATCGGATCGCGCGAGGGGATCGAAGCCTGCCCCGAAGGCGGAGCCGCGCTCGCCGCCCTGCGACGCCTCCGGGCGGAGGGAAAGGTAAAGGCGGATGACACGATCGTTCTGTTCAACACGGGCACCGGTCTGAAGTATTTCGTCTGAGAGGGGAGGTTCCGGATGCGAAGTCTCAACGCGCGCACAGCGTTCTCCCTTGCGGCCGCCCTCGGGGCGGCGGCCGCCCTGGTCATCCTCGGTTTCGCGGCGCAGGGGCCGCCCGCGCAGGCGCCGCCTCCCCCGTCGCCTCCCGCCGCCGAGGGGCAGGCGCCGGCGCAGGAGCCGGGAGCGGCCGCAACGCCGGCCCCGGAACTGCCGCGCATCATCCGGGTGGTCTGCACCGACCGCCTGTGCGGCAACTGCGACGGCAAGTGCCGCAAGGAGAGCGGCCACGTCGCCGTGGACAAGAAGGGGCACTGCGCCTGTACGCCGACGGAAGGGAGTCCCCTCGATCGTGCCGTCCGGCAGGCCTACGAGAAGCGGCCGCCGCAGTGAGACGGAGCTCGCGCGCGACCGGACGGCGCGCCGCCGCACCCGGGCCCGACCGCGGCCGGCTGCTGCGCGCCGCGCGTCTGTTCCTGGAGGGGATCGGCGAGACCGAGCTCGGGGGTGACACGCGCCGGACCCCCGCGCGGGTGGCCGACGCCTGGAGCGGCGAAATCGTCTCCGGCTACCGCGCCGATCCGGAACGAATCCTGACGACCACCTTCCCGGCCCGCGAGCACGACATGGTCGTGGTGCGCGACCTCCCCTTCGTCTCGGTCTGCGTCCACCACCTGCTGCCGTTCCACGGCACCGCGCACGTCGCCTATCTTCCCGACGGCCGGCTAGTCGGCCTGTCGAAGATCGCCCGCGCCGTGGATGCGCTGTCGAGGCGCCTGCAGCTTCAGGAGCGCCTGACGCGCCAAGTCGTGGAGGCGCTCGACCGCGCCCTGCGCCCGCTGGGGGCCGCCTGCCGGATGGAGGCGGAGCACCTCTGCATGACGATCCGGGGGGCACGCAAGAGAGGAACCCGCGTCGTCACCTCGTCCTATTCCGGTGCCTTCGCCAGGAGCCCCGCACTGCGCGCCGAGTTCCTGCAGCTGAGCGGCGCGGCGCGGCAGCAGTCGTCTCGCGGCCGGAGGGGTCGCCGAGTCGGTGCGCGACATTCGCCGTGATAGACTTGTCGTGTCGATGACGAAGATGGTGTCCTCGCTCATCGCCGCCGCGCTGTTGAGCGCCTCCGCTTTCGCTTCTGCGACGCCGCAGCCGCCGGTATCGCCCGCCTCGCCCCGTCCGGTCCTGTCGCTGCCTCCGGCACGGAAGGTCCGGATCGGGCTCACCACCGATCCGCTCAAGGTCCGGCTCTCCGCCGAGGGCGGCATCGTCGTGCGCGACCCGGCGAGGAGGGCGCCGATCTGGAAGAAGAAGTTCGGCGCCGGGATCTATCTCGTCGGGGAGGTGTCGGGCAGCGGCGAAAAGGGATTGCTCTACCGGGTGCAGGTCGCTTCCTTCGCCTCCAAGGATCAAGCCGAGGCGAAGCAGAGCGAGCTCGAAGCGCTCCTCCCGGGCGAGAAGATCGTGGTTGCCTACAGCCCGGACCGGCGCTCCTGGAGAGTGCGGGCGGGGGAGTTCCCGGCGCGCGAGGACGCCTCGGCGCTCCTGCAGCGTCTCACCGAAGAGGGGTACACGGAGCTGTGGATCGGTGAGGAGGGGCGCACGCTCGGGGGGCGGCGGAACATCCGTCTGGTGGACGATCGCTGGCGCGACTTTCCCACGGGGTACGACAGGGTCTGGATCACGCCGGCCCGCGCTGGCGATCGGCTGCGCCTGGACCAGAGCACCTACCGCGGGATTCTGGAGGCGCGCGTGGACAAGGCGGGGAATCTGCAGATCATCAACGAAGTGGACATGGAAGAATACCTGCGCGGCGTCGTCCCGAACGAGATGGGGCCGGGCGTCTACCCCGAGCTGGCCGCCCTGATGGCGCAGGCGGTGGCGGCGCGCACCTACATCGTCGCCAACCTCGGGCAGTTCTCCGACGACGGCTATGACGTCTGCGACGGCGCGGGGTGCCAGGTCTACCGCGGAGCCGGCACGGAGCACCCTCTGACCGACCAGGCGGTCGAAGAGACCCGCGGGCTCGTCCTCACCTACGAGGGGCGTCCGATCCACGCCCTCTACACTTCGACGTGCGGAGGTCATACCGAGGACGGGCTGCTCGTTTTCCCGGAGGAGAAAGGGCCTTATCTGAAAGGGGTCCCGTGCTATCCGGAAGTCGAGGCCGAGAGCCGGACGATCGCCGGACGCTCCTGGATCGACCCCGTGGTCCTGGAGGATGGCGCCCCGGTCAATGAAGAGGTGACCCTCCTGCACAAACTCGGCGTGGTGGGACAGGAGGCGCTGGCGCGCGCCTACCTGACCGCCCCCTGCGGGACGGGCGACGCGGAGCGCTGGACGACCTTCGCCCTCGGCCTGGTCGGCAAGACCCCGCCGGCCTCGGGCCTGCGGGACGGCTCGCTCGACATGTACGACATGGCGGACTATTTCATCCGCACGCTGGGCTGGGAGGAGAAGCTCAAGCTGGCCCTCGACGATCGGGACCTGCCGTACCTGCTGGCGTTCAAGGACCGGGACGACGTCCCGAAGGAGGCGCAGCGCCCCTACGCGGTCCTGATCCTGGAGGGTGTTCTGCAGCCGTTCCACGACAACACCCTCCGGCCGAATCACCATCCGTCACGCGGCCTCGTCCTGCGGTCGCTGTACCGAATCCTCGATTACTACAGCGCCTCCGGGGTCGTGAAGGCGACCTATCGCGGCAGCGACGGCGAGAAGGTGCTCCTGGAAGGCAAGCAGGGGGTGGCGGATTTCTCCCTCTCGCCCGACGTCGCCCTGTTCCGGTCGTTCCGCGACGTCTCCTATCCGGCGCAGAGCATTCCGCTCGTCCTCGGGGATCGGGTCGTGTACCACGTCGCTCAGGGCGGCCGCCTCGACTATTTGAAGGTCATCACCAACCAGCGCGGGGTTTCCGATGACCGCTACTCCTCCGCCTACCGCTGGGAGCAGCGTTATACGCGGGCGGAGCTCGAGACGCTGATCAACGCCCGCCTGAACGTCGGGCGGCTGTCGGACATCGACCCCACGAAGCGCGGCGTCTCCGGCCGGGTGGTGGAAGTCAAGATCACGGGAAGCCGGGGACAGTTTTACGTCCGGGGTTTCAAGATCCGCACCGCGCTCGGCATCCGCGAGAACCTGTTCACCGTGGATCGGACCCTTGATCCGGACGGCCAGGTCGAAGCCTATATCTTCAGCGGCAAAGGATGGGGTCACGGCGTCGGCCTGTGCCAGGTCGGCGCCTACGGCATGGCGCTCCGCGGCAAGAGCTACGAGGAGATCCTGCGACACTACTACTCGGGCGTCGAGCTCACCCGGATCAACGACCGCTGAGAGCAACATTTTTAAATGCTGTTGTGGCAATGAGATGAGATAGAGATCGCCAGCCCGGCGCCTGAAGAATTCAAGGTTTCTTCAACCACCCCTCCGTAGCCTTCCCACAAATCTTTCGCCGCGTACTGCCGGCCTTTTGCCGAGCACAGCATGGGAATGAAAAGACGTCCCTTCGGGACCACCGTCTCATCCGCGCAGGTCACGTGGCTTGCAGTCCGGGGTCCGCCGCGGGGGCCGGGGAGAGGGATCCGATCCAGGCAACGCGTTTCAAGAAAGGAGAAAATCGTGACCAAGCGACACTTCAACATTATTCTGTCAGCCGCCTTGGGCCTGTCGTTCGCCC
>JBIOWS010000063.1:0-5972 GCA_044868745.1 Candidatus Polarisedimenticolia bacterium | reverse complement strand
GCGTCGCCGAGGGCGGCGAACACCTCCCTGAGCAGGCGGGGATAGACCTCGTTCCGCCCGTCGATGAACACCTTCCTCTCCGGAAACCGCCTCCAGATGAGATATCCCCCGAAACGGACGTCGTTGAACAATCTCTCGCCCACCTTCTCCCTGACGAGGAAGTCGACGGCGGCCGCCGGCTCGTTCTCGGAGGCGATGTCGATTCCCCAGACGTTTTTCGGGGGAAGCCAGAGCAGGAGGGGTATCCCGGCAACCAGAAGAACGGCCGCCAGGACGAATCCGGGACGCACCTGGCCGCCGAGCGTTCCGATCCTGTACGCGCGGCCACGCTGCAGAACGTCCACCAGGGCGCGCGCGGGCCGGGCTGCGCCGTAGGGCAGCAGCAGAAAGAACAGACCGATGTTTCTCAAGTGCATCGTCGCCAGCGCCGCGCCGAGCAGGAGGGCGGGCGTGGCCACCGGATCTATGCTGCGAGGCTCCGCGAGGGACACGACCAGGACGATGACGGCGGTGACCCAGAAGATCGGGAAATCCGCCCACCCGGGAGACGCCCACTCGAGGTTCGGAGCAGGGAGCGAGGCGAGCAGGCGCGCCAGCCCGAATGGCACCGCATAGAGTCTGAATCCGTAGGGATTGAGACCCACGGCCAGGCCGGCGGCGAGCGCCACCGCGGCCAGACGCATCGCGAACCCTCCGCCCCGGGTCGAGGCTGCCCGGGCGGCCCGGAAAAAGGTCCCCCGCTCGGCGATCCAGGTGAGGCCGGCGCCGAGGCCGAGTATCGCCGGAGCGAGGATCACCCCGACGTGCATGTTCGACCAGAGAGCGACGATGGGAGGGATCAGCAGAAGCAGGCCGCGTCTCCCCGAATCGCGCGCCAACACAACCAGGTGGACGACGAGCGGCAGCAGCATGAGGCTCACGTACTCGGGGCGAACGTCCAGACGGAACGAGGCGCCGACGAGAGCCGGCAGGAGGATCACCGCGCTCCCCGCCGGCCCGTGCCCCTCGCGCCCCAGGTGTCGAGCCATCAGCAGGCAGAGCGCCAGGAGGCCGCCGACCTTCAGGCAGACCAGCACCGCCGGGCCGAGCGTCGTGTGCCCGAGGTAGACCAGGACCTGGAACAACCATTCATGGTCGATCCAGGACGCCCCGCCGGCCGTGAAAGAGAACGGATCGGTCCGTGGAATCGACCGTTGCGCGAGGATCCACTGACCGGTCTTGATCTGCCACCAGTAGTCGAGGTTCCGGATCGGGCTCAGCGACGAAGCGACAGCCAGGAGCAGCAGAAGGGTCAGGATCACGGCGCGGTCGCCGCGCGACTCCTGCCGTGCTGCGCCGGCGAGTTCGACCTGAGGATCGCTCACGCGCGCCTCCTACCCCAGAGCAATCCCCACCCCAGGCCAAACAGGGCGCCGGCCAAGCTGAGGGCCAGGCCGACGCGGACCTCCGTAGGTTCGTACGTCATCAGCACCTCGTGCTCTCCCGGCCCCAGGGCCACGGCTCTGAACAGTCCGTCCGCCTTGAGGATCGGCGCTCGCCTGCCGTCCACCCGGGCGCGCCAGCCGGGCGCGAACGCATCGGCCAGGACAAGGTAGCCGTTGCCCTCGGCCCGTGCCCGCATCCGGATCCGCTCGGGGCTGTCCTCAAGGATCGCGGCGCTGCCCTCCGCCCATCCCGCCCCAGCTTCCAGAGGCGCCCCGGCCAGCAACACGCTGCGGCGAGGATCATAGGAGAGATTGGCGAGGCTGGAGGCCCAATCGTCCGACCGCGCGGGTCTCGAGGCCCGCCCCGCAAAGCGGACGCGCGGCTGGATCGTCCGTAACCGGTAGACGCGCAATGGGGGCCGGCTGAATCCGTCCAGGACGGGACCGGACTCGAGATCGGGATGATCGATCGTCTCGTAGGTCAGCAGGAAGCCGGCGCGGCAAATCGACAGGACCTTTAACCGTTGCTCGAGCGACAGGCCGTCGAGCGCTTTGCCCAGAATTGCCTGGTCCTTCAGGTCCATCCGGTCGGTCGCCGGATCCAGAATCGTCGGGACGTGATCGGCATGCCCGCTTGCGAGCGCGTAAGTGAAGCGGTCGAAGCGGTATCCCCAGGCAAGTTCGTCGCTCTTCGCCCAGATCGACAGGTCGGCGGGGCGCGAGAAGTGGTGCACCCGCGGCGCTCCAGCACCGTGCCCGACCAAAATCGACAGGGGCGAGGACGAAGTGATCCAGCCGGGAGAGGCGGTCGAGAGGGCCGGGGCCGCGGCGATCACCATCGACAGCCCGCCCGCGGCGACGATTCCCCAGCCCGGAACGCCGGCGAGCCGGCCCTCCGGGTTGCGCAGAGAGAGGGAGGCGAATCCCGCCAGGATGGCCATCTCGGCGAACATCCACAGGGACGATTTCAGCAGCGCCCCCCGCAGGACCGCCCCGGTCTCCGAGGCGAGCAGGGAGGCCGGCACTTCGGCCAGGCCCGCGAGGAGCCCGTCGGCGGCGGCCGGCGACGCGGCGATCGTCGTGGCGAAAGCGAACCCGGCGCATGCGGCTCCGACCACCCAGGCGACGGTCCTGCGCCGATCACAGGTGCGATCGAGCAGGCGATCGAGCCCCCGTCCGGCGAGGAGCGCGACGGGAAAGAGCGCGGTGATGAGGAAACGCTCCGGGTAGCGCACCTGCCGCACCAGCGGGACCGCCTCGAACAGCGTGCGGTACAGGACGCTGTGGCCCCCCAGGGCGAGCAGCAGCGCGAGCACCGCCGCCACGCCCAGACTCCGGCGGATCGCATCGTCCCGGCCGGGCCGGCACAGTGCGACCCCGGCCAGCAGGCACGGGATCGCCCCCAGATGGATCGACAGCAGGAACGGATAGCCTCCTTCGAACAGCCATCGGCCCCACCAGGCCTGGGGCGACAGCCGGATTGGATCCCCGAACAGGCGAGGCAGGATCGTCTCCAGAATCCGGCTCGGAGGCAGCGACCATTTCAACCCCTCCGCCGCCGTGAAGCCGGCTCCGCGCGCCGACAGGGCCAGGAGCTCACGGGCCGGCAGGATTTGGGCGGCGGCGAGCGTCAGGCCCAGGATGAGCACCAGACCGAAGGCGGTCAGGACGTCCCGCGTCGGGCGGCGCTGCCCGAGTCCGACCGGAGCGGCCGATCCCAAGCAGAGGCCTAGGGCGACGAAGGCCGCGAGGGATGCCGGCTCCCCCGCCATCATGACGACTGCCGCGCAGGCCGAAGCGAGCGGCAAGGCCCACCGCCTTCCGGGCTCGAGACCGCGCAGATAAGCCCAGATCCCCAGAGGCACCCAGCCCGCGGACGACAGAATGTTCTGCAGGCTGGCCAGGGAGGCCGCCGGCCCCGACAGCGACATGACCGCCGCCGCCAGGGCCGCCCCTTCTCTGCCGGAGCCGGCCGCGCGGGCCAGCAGGTATCCACCGACCGACAGAAGAACGTACTGCAGCAGGACCGAGGCTGTGAAGGCGATGCGGGCGGGGAGCGCCAGGAAGAGCAGAGAGGTCGGGTGGAGGACGAGATTGTTGGGGTTCGCGAGGAGCGGCGTCCCGCCCCCGTGGTACGGATCCCAGAGCGGCAGGCTCCCCGCGCGCAGGCGCTCGGCGACCAGCAGGCGCATCGGGTAGTGATTTTGGGAGACATCGCGCAGGTAGAACATCCGGCCCGTGAGCGCTCCGCGGAAGGCGAACGCGAGAAGCAGTGCCAGGACGAGCGCGGGTACGAGGGCCCGTCCCCTGGTGGCGCCTCCCGGACCGCACTGGCCGTTGCCCACCTGCACCTACCCGACGTTCGCTCTGGGTTCCCTGCGCCCCTCGAGTAGCCTGTACTTTTTGGCGAAATAGCGGAAGGATCGGAAGCTCATCCCAAGGATTTCGGCCGCCTTCGTCTGGACCCCATGCGCCCGCCTCAGGGCCTCCTCCATGAAGTGCTCGCGCAGACGCTCGAGCTGCCGCTCCAGATCAATTCCGGTGTCGGACAGCGCGATCGGGAACTCCTGTGCAGGCCGGGCGCCGCTGCGGACCTCCCTCGACAAACTGGCCGAGGTGATCGCGTCGGTGGTCTCGAGGGCGACCGAGCGCTCGACGACGTTCTCGAGCTCACGCACGTTTCCAGGCCAGTCGTGTTCGAGGAGCCGCCGCATCGCGTCCTCGCTGATGCGGGTGATCTTCTTGCCCATGATCCGGCTGTACTTGACCAGGAAGTGGAACGCAAGCTTCGGGATGTCCTCGGGCTTTTCGCGCAGCGCCGGCATCTTGATCTGAATCACGTTGATTCGGTAGTAGAGGTCTTCGCGGAAGCGCTTCTCCCGGACCATCTGGTCCAGATCCTGATTGGTCGCCGCCAGCACCCGGACGTTCACTTCGATCTCCTCCGTCCCCCCGACGCGTCGGATGCGGCGCTCCTGCAGGACTCTCAGCAGCTTGATTTGCATCGCCGGGCTGGTATCCCCGATTTCGTCCAGGAAGATCGTCCCGCCGTCGGCGACCTCGAACAGCCCCTTCTTGGCGGTCACCGCACCGGTGAAGGACCCGCGCGTGTGCCCGAACAGCTCGCTCTCCAGGAGTTCGTCCGGCATGGCGCCGCAGTTGATGGAGACGAAGGGACGGTCCCGGCACGGGCTCCCGGCGTGGATGGCGCGCGCCACCAGCTCCTTGCCGGTCCCCGACTCCCCGGAGATCAGGACCGTGCTGTTCGTGGGGGCGATCTTGCCGATCAGCTCCAGGACCTCCTTCATGCGCGGGCTGTCCCCCACCAGCTCGTCGAAGCGGAGCTTCTCCCTGAGCTCCCGTTTCAGTGCCCGGTTTTCGTGCTCCAGGCGGCGCTTCTCGAGCGCGTTGCGGACGACGGCCTTCATCTCCTCGATGTCGAACGGTTTGACGATGTAGTCGTAGGCTCCCAGTTTCAGAGCCTCGATGGCGCTTTCGGTGGAGGCGTAGGCGGTGATCATGATGACCGGCATCTCGGGGTTGGATGCCTTGCTGCGCTTGAGGACCTCGAGGCCGGACGGCCCGGGCATCGAGATGTCGCTGATCACCAGGTCGAAGTCGCCTCTGGCGATCATCTCGGCGGCCTTGTCGGCCGACTCGGCCTGCTGGACCGCATACCCCTCCTTCTTGAGCATGATGGAGAGGAAGTCCCGCATCCCCTTTTCGTCGTCGACGATCAGGACCCGGTCCATTGCCTCTCCTCGACCGGCTGCCTGGCGGCGATGCGCCGCGGCAGATGGAGCGAGACCTCGGTGCCCGCATCCTTACGGCTCCTGACCTTGATGCGCCCAGCGTGTTCCTCGATGATGCGGTAGACGATCGCCAGACCGAGGCCGGTCCCGCTCGGGAACGAGCCGTGGAACGGTTGGAAATTGCTGGCGATGTCCTCCTCGGACATGCCGATGCCCGTGTCGGCGAACGAAACCACGACATGGGCATCCGGACCGTAGCCCGCCTTGACCGTCAGGGTCCCGCCGTCCGGCATCGCCTTCAGGGCGTTCTTCGCCAGGTTCCAAAAAACCTGCTTCATGCGGTTGACGTCGAAGGCGCAGGGGATCGACTCCGGCTGGAACTGGGTGGCGACGAGGTGCTGCGGCCGGCGCTCCTCGCTGTTCTCCAGTAGGCTCAGGGTTTCCCTCAGGACGGCCACCAGGTCGGCCGGCTCGGCGTGGAAGCGCCCCGGCTTCGCGAACAGCAGGAAGTCCCGGATGATCTGGTCCAGACGCCTGGATTCCTTGATGACGATGTCCATGAGATCGCCGGCCTCTCCCCGAGGCTTCAGATCACGTTTGAGGACCTGTACCGAGCCGGTGATCGAGGCGAGGGGGTTGCGGAGTTCGTGAGCCACCCCGGCGGCCATCTCCCCAAGAGCCGCCATGCGCTTCTTCAGCGCCACTTCCTCCTCGAGCGCCCGGATCTCGGTGAGATCCTGGAAGATGAAGATCATGCCGAGGGGAACGCCGCCGCGCTCCCTGAGCACCGAGACCG
>JBIOWS010000062.1:0-6485 GCA_044868745.1 Candidatus Polarisedimenticolia bacterium | reverse complement strand
GTCTGTACGTCCTGGAAATGGCTGCCGACCGACACGAGGTTCTTGGCGGTGGCCGGCGGGGTGATCTGCAACGGGTTGGGCGTGTTTGGGTCGTTGTCGGTGTCGTCGCCGTTGAAAAGGTTCGGGTAGACGGCGCGCAGCTCGGAGCCGAACGACGAGAAGAAGTTCTGGATCTTGAACATCCCCTGGTTGCCGACCGGAGCGAACACCATGTAGTCGCGGTTGTTCACCAGGAAAACGTCGATGTTGTTGGCATCGGCCGTGTACAGGCCGTCGATCGTCGGGTTCGACAGCAGGTTGTCGAAGTTGGGAACGCCGAACGGCAGGACGTGCAGGTGGACCTCCTCCCCCCCGCCTCCTCCCTGCTGCGTCGCCGAGCAGAGGCCGCTCGCTGCCGCCGTCTTGGGGCAGATCGCCGCGTTCAGGCGGTCCGTGATCGAGATCGGGTCCACGTTGCCGCCCCGTTCGAACAGCTCCGCGTTGTTGCAGACCGTGACATCCGCCGCGTCCTGCATCAGGATGCGCGCCCCGCGCGCCACACCGTCCATCTCCAGGTTGTCGACGCGCGGCCGGATGTTGTAGGTGTGCTTGGAAACCCGCGCCCCGAGCTCGCTGCCGTTCCCCGCGATCGTGCCCGCCACGACGTTGCCGTGCGTCGTCCACCCGAAAGAGTACCGTCGCAGGTGAACCCCGTATCCTTGACCGGCTGGATGTAGTTCACCTTTCGGTGCGCGGGGCCGAGAGGACCGGCGGTCGTGATGGTCTGCGTCGAGGTCTGGGAGAACTGGATCGAGTCGTACGACAGGCCGTTGTCGGTGACCGCGACGATCTGCGGCGGCACCTGGGCCGTGCCGTCGTTCACGCGCCGCCCCTGGGGGAGCCCGGCGGAGTTGAGACCGCCCCCGTCGATGCCGACATCGTGATACGGCTTCTGGAACGGCAGGTTCTCCTTGATGTTGCCCACCATGGCGACCGTCGGCGTCTCGGTGTTCTGCAGCATGTATTCGGCGCGCTCGGAGACGTAACGCACCCACGGCTCCCGGGCGATCTGCGCCACCTTCGCATGATGCACGGTCGTCTCGAACGACTGCGCGTCGCTCGAGAACTCCTTCACCTTGCCAACCCCCGCGATCTTCTCGAGGTCCGCCAGGGCGCGCTTCGGGTCGGTGCCGCGCAGGGAGGCGACGACGATGGTCAGATCCTGGCTGGCCGCGCGAGAGCGCTGAAGCAGGGGTGCCCGGCCCAGCATAGGGTCGATCCGCAGTGCCGCCTCGTACGGCATGGCCGCTTCCAGGAAGTCAGCGCCGGCCAGGGCCTCCACCGCCTCCTTCGGGACCTCCACCAGCATCGCCCGGGACGGCATCGCCTCGTGGATCCTGATCCCCATCCCCCGTAGAGCGGACTCGATGTCGTCGATCGTCCGCCCTCGCAGCGCCGCCGCGGAGACCTGGATGGCGTTGAGGCCGGCACCGATCTCGCCGCGTCTCCCTTGCCCCTGCAGCCTCCTCCCCGGCGGGCCCGCCAGTGCCGGCGCCCTGCCCCGCAGCTCGGCGATCGAACCGGGGTCCACCCAGCCGATGGCGGTCTCGATCATCCGCTCCTTCTGGACGGAGGGAACGGACCAGACCGGATGGATCGAGCCGAGCGGTGACAGCCCCTCCGGACGCTCGTACCCGGTCACTCCGTGGTACCGCTTGGCGAACTCGGACTCCCCCGCCCGGAATGCGACATTGGGATCGCTTCCCTTCTGGCCGCGCTCGGCCCAGGTGGCGATGCCGAAGATCGCGAGCGCCCCGCAAATGGCGAGCAACGCGCACAGCACGCTCGCCACGGACCTCCGCTTGTGGCTCGAACGCATGGAACCCTCCATTTAAGACGGGGAAGAAAGCTGGATGAGGTGCCTTGTGTGGCCCAAGATCAACCTGACCCCTGCACCGCCTGGTCGGACGGATCAAGAATGGGCTGAGGCTCCCGGACGCGGAAGGGGGGCTTCGCGGCGGGCCTGCCCTCTAATAAACTCATGTACGGCCAAACATTCCGGCTGTCAACCTCAATCGACGAGGCCATCGGGAGGCGTCGAGATCGGCCCGAATCGACGGGACGCCGGGAACAATCGTCTCGTTTCATAGGTTGGGCCACAAGGGGGATGGAGCGGCCCGGGGAGCCGTCAGCCGGGCAGCCGCTCGGCCTCGCGCCGGAGGTCTTTCAGGACGGCATCCACGTCCTCCGGGGTCGTCAGGTAGTTGAACACCCCGAACCTGAAATGGACGGCTCCGTCGAGGACGATGGTGGGGAACCAGGCGAACCCACCCCTCTCGACCGCCTGCTGAATCATGATCTGGACCCGGTTGAGCCGGGCACGGATGGACGGTCTCGATCGGGAAGCAGCCGCCAGGGGGCGGGCCCACGGAGGGAGGTACCGGAAGCAGACGCTGGCCAGCTCGACCGGAGACCTGAACGACTCGAAGCACGTCTGGCGTCGGATCTCCCTGTCCAGGTGGTGGGCCACCTCCATGGTCCGATCCACCAGCGCCCCCAGGCCACTCCGCCCCAGCGTCTTGAGCGTGAACCACAGCTTGAGCCCGCGGAAACGCCGCGATCCTTCCAGGGAATAATGGTAGAAGTCGAGGCGATTCGGCTCGGGCTCCAGGTCCTTGCGGAGATAGTCGGGCTCCGTCCGGAAGCTGGACGAAAGGACCCGGGCGTCGGCGACGAACAGCCCTCCGAGGCTGAACGGCTGGAACAGCCACTTGTGCGGGTCGATGGTGGCGGTGTCGGCCAGGCTGAGGCCCCGCAACCGTCGCCTGTACCGTTCGGAGAAGAGAAGACCCCCGCCGTAGGCGGCATCGACGTGGTAGTGCAGCCTCTCCTTGCGGGCGACGCGCGCGATGCCTTGCAGTGGATCGATGTTCCCGGTATTCGTCGTACCGGCCGTGGCGACCACCGCCATCGGCCACAGTCCCCGCCCGCGGTCGCGGGCGATGGCGGCGGTCAGGAGGTCGGGGCGCAGCTTCATCTCCCGATCGGACGGAATCCTGACCAGGGCCCCCTCCCCGAGCCCCAGGAGGTCGAGCGACCTCGCGATCGAAAAGTGTGCCTGGTCGGAGGCATAGACGCGTAGCCGCCCGAAAGCGCCGGAGGGGAGTCCCGTTCTCCGGGTCGTGATCCCGAGCGCGCGATCGCGGGCCATCTTGAGGGCGATGGTGTTGGCCAGTCCGCCCCCGCTCGTGAACACGCCGAAGGCACGCGGACCGAAGCCGATCAGGTCGTTGATCCAGCGGATCACCCGGATCTCGACGTGCGTGGCTGCCGGCGCCGCCTTCCATGCGTCCACCGATTGGTTCAGGAAGGCGACGGGAAGCTCGGCGAGGGCGGCGACCGGCAGCGGCGCCGGATTGAACAGGCCGAAGATCCTCCGGTGGGACATCTGCATGGAGTGGCGGAAGATTTTGCGCCGGCACTCCCGAAGCACCGAGCGGGGATCGCTTCCCCTCTCCGGGAGCGGCTGGGCGAAAAGCCGATCGAGGTACGCCACGGAGGCGCCGCTGTAGGCCATCTCCGCCCCCAGCCCGAAGTGATGCTCCAGCGTCTCCGCCAGGACCTGGCGCCCGAAACGCTCCGCGCCTCGACGGTCGGACATCAACGCCCTGTGCAGATAGCCCGGGAAGCCGCCCATCGCTCGCCGTTTCCGCCGACCCATCTCCCCTCCAGGGAGCGGAAGGCTAGCACGCAGCTGGCGGGCCAGGAAGCCCCTTGCCAGGAACGCTTCCAGGAGGTCATGCTACGGGTCACGCGGCAACGACGCCGCGGCACGGAGGCCTCATGGACAAGCCGACCTACAGGATGGAGACCGTCGCCGTCCACTCGGGTGAGCGGCGGCCGGGGCCGGAGGGTTCGGTCGTCTACCCGATCTACCAGGGGACCGTCTTCTCCGTCGACCCCGGGACCGACTACCACGACATCAAGTACATCCGCCTGAACAGCACACCGTCGCAGCGCTACCTGCACGACAAGCTGGCGGCCCTGGAGGGGGCCGAGGCGGCGGTCGCCACCGCCTCCGGCATGGCGGCGGTCACCTCCACGATCCTGGCCTTCCTGAAGAAGGGGGACCACATCCTGGCCGGGGACTGCCTGTACGGCGGGACGCACGACTTCCTGACGCAGCACGCGGAGGACCTGGGTCTGAGCTATTCCTTCGTCGATGCGCAGAATCCGGCCGCTTGGAAGCCGGCGCTGCGGCCCAACACGAAGCTGTTCCTGGTCGAGACGATCACCAATCCGCTCATGCGGGTCCCGCCGCTGCGCGAGGTCGTCGGGTTCGCCCGCAAGGAGGGGCTAACCACCGTCATCGACAACACCTTCGCGAGCCCGGTCAATTTCCGTCCGCTCTCGAACGGCTTCGACGTCTCGTTCCACAGCGCCACCAAGTACCTCAACGGCCACTCGGACCTGGTCGCCGGCTGCGTCCTCGGCTCGCGCAAGACCGTCGACCGCGTGCGCAGGACGCTCAATCACTACGGCGGGACGCTCGATCCGCACGCCGGTTTTCTGCTCGCACGCGGGATCAAAACACTCGCCTTGAGGGTGAAGGCGCAGAACGCCAACGGCCTGGCTCTGGCCCGCTTCCTGGTCTCCCATCCGAAGGTCAGGGAGGTCAACTACGCCGGGCTCGAGACCCATCCGGACCACGCGCACGCGCGCGATCTTCTGTCGGGGTTCGGCGGCATGCTCAGCCTCAGATTGAAGAACGGCAGCGAGGCCGCCCAGCGTCTCCTGGCGGCCGTGCGGATCCCGTTCGTGGCGCCCAGCCTGGGCGGAGTCGAGACGCTGATCACGCGCCCGGCCTTCTCCTCGCACGCCGGCATGAGTCGTCCCGACCGGGAACGGATCGGCGTGACCGAGGAGCTGGTGCGGGTGAGCTGCGGAATCGAGAGCGCCGAGGACCTGGTGGACGATTTCCGCCAGGCTCTCGAGCAGGTATGACAGCCCCGGCTCAGCGCGGCGGCAGCCAGCGGGCGATGCGGCTTCCAGGGCGGATGATCGTTTTGTCGCGCTGCGGCGAGATCGAGATGATGCCGATCTCGCAGCCGACGAGTGCCTCCAGGCGCTCGACGTAACGGCGCGCGGCGGGGGGCAGGGCCTCGAAGCGCTGCACGCCCGAGATATCCGAGCGCCAGCCGGGAAGGACCTCGTAGATCGGTCGGCAGTTCGCCAGCACCGACGGTTGGGCGGGGACCGAATCGAGCCGCCTGCCCTCGTGCTCGTAAGCCACGCAGACCGGGATCTCGCCGAAGGCGTCGAGGACGTCGAACAGGGTCAGCGCCAGGCACTCGATCTGGTTGATCATCACCGAGTAGCGCGCCACCGGCGCGTCGAACCAGCCACAGCGACGCGGGCGCCCCGTCGTGCTGCCGAACTCCCTGCCCCGTTCTCGGATCGCCCGACCGAGGTCGTTGTCCTGCTCGGTCGGGAAGGGTCCCTCTCCGACGCGCGTGGAGTAGGCCTTCAGGACGCCGATCACGCCGTCCACGCGTATGGGGCTGATGCCGAGGCCGGCGCAGGCCCCCCCGGCAGTGGAGGTGGACGAGGTGACGTAGGGGTAGGTCCCGTGGTCCAGGTCGAGCATCGTCCCCTGCGCCCCCTCGCAGAGGACCACCGCGCCCTCATCGAGGCGATCGTTCAGCAGGCGGGAGGCGTCGGCGATGAACGGTCGCAGGGCAACCCCGTGACGCGCGTACTCCTCCGCGACCTGCTCGGGCGGCGGGTTGAACTCGGCGCCGCCGGTTCGACGCGCGCCTTCGGTGATCGAGGCCAGGCGGCGGATCTTGTCCAAGAGTGTTGTCTCATCGCCGAGATCGGCGACCCGCAGCCCGTAGCGCCCCGCCTTCCCTTCGTAGGTCGGACCGACCCCCAGCCGGGTCGTGCCGATCCGGCCGTTGCGCGCCGACTCCTCGCGGGCGATGTCGCAGGCGCGGTGGTACGGCAGGATGAGATGGGCGCGGTCGCTGATGCGCAGGTTGTCCTGCACGCTGACGCCGGCCTGTTGCAGCTCCCCGATCTCCTTCCGGAGCGAGGCGGGATCGATCACCATGCCGTTGCCGATCAGGCACAGAACCCCCTCCCTCAGGATCCCGGAGGGGATGTGGTGCAGCGCGAAGCGCTTCTCGCCCACGCAGATGGTGTGCCCGGCGTTGGGACCCCCTCCGTAGCGCGCCACGATGTCTACGCGCTCGGTCAGGAGATCGACGATCTTCCCCTTCCCTTCGTCGCCCCACTGGGAGCCGACCACAACGAAGCCTGACATCCTCTGTCTCCGCCTCGAAGGATTTGCGATGGGCAAAGGACGATGCCGGGGAGGGTCCTTTGCCGGCCTATGTTAGCAAAAAGAGCCTGGAGTCGATCAGGGCGAGAGGATCTGCTGCACCCGGAAGAGGAGGGAGTCCTTGATCTGCTCTTTGTCGATGAAGCCGGTGACCCCCGTCGCC
>JBIOWS010000061.1:0-2993 GCA_044868745.1 Candidatus Polarisedimenticolia bacterium | reverse complement strand
GTGGTTGAGTGAGCCCGCCCGCCTCCTTTCTATCGGGCACACAAACACCCTGCGTGGTGACGGAGGGAGCGCCTTGTGGTGGCCCTCCGCCGGAGAACCCGACCTTCCCACCGGCGCATCGGTCTAGGCGCGGCAGGGAATCCGTTCTCCCACCACCGACTTACGCTGTATCGATAGGTTCCGGAATCAGTGCTCGCTTAGGCGAGCCATTCGATCCCAGCCGGACCCGCCAAGTGGATTTCCCGGTGCTCCATGTGTCAGACCCGGAGCACCCCTCCCCCCCTTTGGTTTCCGTTCCGCCGGCAGCGGCTTCCTGCGCTCTACCTTGCCGGGATGGACAGTTCGAGCTGGTACGGAACGAATTTGTCCTTCTAATACGCCAAGAAATGCCGATGTCAAAGAAAAATCGTTCCGGATTGTGGAGGGGTTCCGCGCCAGGGCACAATGTGGAATAAGGTTTCGGGGCGTGAAAAACGGCTCAGGCGCCAGGAAGGGAGATTAGCCGAGGCGCGATTCCTCCCGCTGCAGGTCGGCGGTCGCCTCGTCCCAGTCGTCGTACAGATGGGCGAGCTCGATTTCGATCGCCTTCTTCTCCTCGCCCAGGCGGCGTGCCAGGCCCGGCTCGCGGTAGGTCTCGGCGGACGACATGACCCTCTCGATCTCCTTGAGACGAGTCTCGAGCGGCAGAATCTCCGCCTCCAGCGCCGTGACGCGGTCGCGGAAGGCGCGCAGGCCGCGGTTCCTGCGGTTGCGTGTCTCGGCCTCGGCGCGGCGCTGCTCCCGGCCTCCGGTGCGGCGGCCGTCCCGGATCGGCTCGGGGACCGGCCGGATCGGCTGCGCGGCCGGGGCGCCGCGTCGAATCACCGCCGGGGCGCCGCCGCGGGCGGCGGCCAGGTAATCGTCGTACCCTCCCTGATAGAGGCTCAGCCGCCCCGCGCGGAACGCGGCGACGCGGGTCGCCACGCGGTTGATGAAGTAGCGGTCGTGCGACACGAAAAACAGCGTCCCCCCGAAGCCGGCGAGAGCCTCCTCCAGGGCCTCGCGCGTCGGCAGGTCGAGGTGGTTGGTCGGCTCGTCGAGCAGCAGGAAATTCCCCGGATCGAGCGTCAGCCGCGCCAGCGCCAGGCGGTTCTTCTCCCCGCCGCTCAGCACTTCCACCTTCTTGAAGACGTCGTCGCCCGAGAACTGGAAGATGCCGAGCAGCGACCGGAGCTGTCCCGGATTCTTCCCGGGGGCCCAGGCCTGCATCTCCTCGAGCACCGTCCTGCCCGGGGTCAGCGTCTCCAGCACGTGCTGCGCGAAGTAGTGGAGGACCACCTTGTCGCCGATCTCGATCGTCCCTTGATCGGCCGGCTGGCGACCGGCCACGAGCTGGAGGAGCGTGCTCTTGCCGCAGCCGTTCGGCCCCACCAAGGCGATCCGATCCCCGCGCCAGATCTCCAGATCGACGCCGCGCAGCACCGGCCGGTCGCCATATCCTTTGTGCAGGTCGGAAAGCAGCGCCACGCGCTGGGCCGAGCGCGGCACGTTCGGGAAGGAGAAGCGCCAGATCGATTCCTCCGCCATGACCTCGGTGCGCTCCATTTTCTCCAGCATCTTGATGCGGCTCTGGACCTGGCGGGCCTTGGTCGCCTTGTAGCGGAAACGCTCGATGAACCGCTCGACCTCCTCCACCCGGTGCGCCTCCGACGCCGCCTTCTTGAGCGCCCGTTCGCGGTTCGCCTCCTTGTCGGTCCGGTAGCGGTCGTAGTTGCCGGCCCAGGCGTGCACGCGGCCCTGTTCGATTTCGGCGATCGACGAGACGAGACGGTTCAGGAAGGTCCGGTCGTGAGACACGATGACGAGCGCCGACGGGATGTCCGACAGGAAGGCTTCCAGCCAGCCGACCGCCTCGAGGTCGAGATGGTTGGTCGGCTCGTCCAGAAGCAGGTAGTCCGGACGGGCCAGGAGGAGCGCTCCCAGGGCGGCGCGCATGCGGTACCCGCCGGAGAACTCCTTCAGGGGGCGGGCGTGGTCGTTCGGCTCGAATCCCAAGCCTCCCAGAATCGCCTTTGCGCGGGCCTCGAGCTCGAACCCACCGGCCGCCTCGAAGCGGTGCTGGAGGTCCCCGGCCCGGCGCGTCAGGCCATCGAGCCGGTCTCCCGTGGCCGTCGCCATCTCGTGGTGCAGCCGCTCGAGTTCGAGCTCCATCGCCGCAACCTCCGCGAACGGCTGCAGGAGCGCTTCGAGGAGTGTGCCCTCCGGGAGGCGGGCCCCCTCCTGCGGCAGATACCCGAGCGACGTTCCCCGGGTGACGTCGATGGAGCCCCGGTCCGCCTCCTCGAGCCCGGCGATGAGCCGGAGGAGCGTGGTCTTGCCGGCGCCGTTCGGTCCGACGAGGCCGACGCGGGACCGGGGCGGGATCGCCCAGTCGACTCCCTTCAGCACCTCGTGCACGCCGTACGCCCGAGTGACTCTTTGCAGGCGAATCATCCTTAGAGTCTACACAGCCGCCGCCGATTGCTTCAATGTGCGTCGCGGGATACTGTTTGTCCGATGTTGCGACTCACCGGGCACCCGCTCAGGATCCTGGCGTTCGCCGCCGGTTTTGGCGCGCTGGCTCTCTGGCTGGGGTACCTCGCGGTGTACCAGGTGGACGATGCCTACATCGTCTACCGTTACGCCGACAACCTGGCGCACGGAAGAGGGTTCGTCTTCAACGAAGGGGAGAGAGTCGAGGGAGTTACCTGCTTCCTGTGGACCATGGCGCTGGCCCCGTTCGCCGCCGCCGGATTGTCGCTCCCGGTCGTGGGGCCGCTTCTGACCGCCCTGGCGGGGCTCACGACGCTCCTGCTTCTGCCCGGCCTCTCCGCCCGCATGAGCGGCCGCGCGGGAGCTCCGGGCTGGTGGGACCGCGCGGTCCCCATTCTGCTCGCCGCGCGCCCTGCCTTCGCCTACTGGAGCGTGGGAGGCCTCGAAACAATCCCTTACACCCTGCTCGTCGTGCTGGCCCT
>JBIOWS010000060.1:0-4999 GCA_044868745.1 Candidatus Polarisedimenticolia bacterium | reverse complement strand
GATGCTCGGCTTCGTCACCCAGCTCCGGGAGCTGTCGGGCGGCAAGCCGGTGGGTTTCAAGATCTGCATCGGCAACCCGATCGAGTTCATGGCCATCGTCAAGGCGATGCTCGTCACCGGCACGACGCCGGACTTCATCGTGGTCGACGGCGCCGAGGGCGGCACGGGCGCCGCGCCCCTCGAGTTCTCCGATTCCCTGGGCACCCCGCTCGTGGAGGGGCTCATGTTGGTGCAGAACGTCCTTGTCGGGGCGGGGGTACGCGATCAGCTGAAGCTCGGGGCCAGCGGCAAGCTGGTCTCGGGATCGGCCATGGCCCGCGCCATGGCCCTGGGCGCCGACTGGTGCAACTCGGCCCGCGGCTTCATGTTCGCAGTGGGCTGCATCCAGTCGCAGCGGTGCCACACAAACCGGTGCCCGGTGGGCGTGACGACCCAAGACCCGAAGCTGCAACGGGCGCTCGTGGTCCCCGACAAGGTCGAGCGGGTGCACCACTTCCACAGGAACACGGTGCACGCCCTGGCTGAGATGGTGGCCGCCATGGGCCTCGACCACCCGTCGCAGCTCACGCGCGATCACATGGTGAAACGGGTCAGCCACATGCGCGTGCAGACCTTCACCGAGATCTACGGGGCGTACCACCCCGGCGAGCTCTTGGAGGGCACCGCCCCGGAACGCTTCCAGCGCATGTGGGACCAGGCGACGCCGGAGGTCTTCCTCTGCGGGATGCTCGAGTCCATCTCGACACCGGCCTGCACACCGGACGGCTGAGCTTCGACCAGGCGGTCGCCTACTTCACGGAGAATGTCGACCTGCTGCCGGGTGTCTGCGACGCTCCCGGAGGCGACCCGGTGCGCGTCGCCACCTGCGATTCCGCCCGCAGGGCGATCTACCGCTATTCCAAATGGCCCACCCAGGCGATCACCTATCACCTCGGGAAGCGCGACATCCTCGGGCTCCGCGAGCGCTCGCGCGAGATACTCGGGGAGCGGTTCTCACTGCGGGAATTCCACGAGCGCTTCCTCTCGGCCGGCACGATCCCCACAGGATACTTTCGCGATCGGTTCCTGAACGAGCTCCCGGGCCGCTGACCGTTCGGAGAGGCACCCTCCCTCAAAGCGTCTGCTCGGGGGAGCGGTCGATCGGAGGAGGAGGCACATCGTCGGGCTCGTGTCCGGGGTGCATGACCTTCCGCGCTGCCTCTTCGTCCGTGGCCGGGACGGAAGGTCGTTCGGCCTCCCTCTCCAACCCGGTCTTGATCGAACGCAACCCCTGGTCGAACAGACGCGCTTGCAGTCGGGGCCGGGCCAGGATGCTCAGGAGGCGCAGTCGCGGTCCGCGCAGCTTCGCCCGCAGTTGCCAGGTGAGCTTCGTGGTCCCTGGGGAAACCGCCTCGAGCGTGAGCGATCCGAGGTGTTCCCTCAGCCCCCGGTGCGTTCCCAGGGAATCACGGAGCAGAGAGATCGAAAGCTCCCTGCCCTCGGCCACGCGGACGATCTCCAGCTCGGCCCAGTAGGGGCCGTCGCCCCAGCATCCCCGGGCGCACCAGATCGAGCCGGGGCTCTCGCCATCCCCGCGCTTGAGGACCCACTCGTCCACCGAGCCCAGTCGGCGCGCTTTGCCGTGCCGTGCGTGCAGCGACGGGAACCGCCGCACGGAGTCCCATACCCGCTCGACCGGAAGGTGCACGAGCACCGAGCGCTCCACGTCGAGCGACCGCGCGGTGGCGAAGATCAGCCAGGCGGCGGAGGCGAGAGCGACGAAGATCAGCAGAGGGGAAAGAAGGAGCAGGGACGCCGCAGTGGCGGATTCCATGGACCTCCCTCGGTCGAACCGCGCGGCGAGGGCGCAGACTATCACAACCGGATGCTCCGGGAAAGACCGCAGGCATATGTCTCGATGAGGTGTCCGCCCGGAGGTATACTGATATCGAAATTTGAGAGCGATCGAAGCCGTGTCGACGTCCACCGCACCGCTTTCCAGAACCCTCGCCGAGATGACGCGCGAGGGAGATCTGTACGAGAAGCTCCCCGAAGGAGCGGTTCGCTGCTTCGCCTGCGGACACCGGTGCTTCATCCCGGAGGGAAGACCGGGGATCTGCAAGGTTCGGTCCAACGAGCGAGGCAGGCTGCTGGTGCCCTGGGGATATGTCGGGGCGCTGCAGTGCGACCCTACGGAGAAAAAACCCTTCTTCCACGCCCTGCCCGGGACGCTCGCTCTCTCGTTCGGGATGCTCGGGTGCGACTTCCACTGCGCCTACTGCCAGAACTGGATCACCTCACAGGCGATCCGCGACCCCGGCGCCGTGGCGCAGCCGGAGCAGGTCACACCCGACGATCTGGTCAAGATCGCACGCCGGTCGCGGGCGTCTCTCATCGCCTCCACCTACAACGAGCCGCTCATCACCTCCGAGTGGGCTGTGGCGGTCTTCAAGGCCGCGAAGTCCGCGGGTCTGGTCTGCGCGTACATCAGCAACGGCAACGGGACCGAGCAGGTTCTGGATTACATCAAGCCGCATGTGACTCTCTACAAGGTCGATTTGAAATCGTTTCGCGACAGGAACTATCGCGCCCTGGGCGGGACGCTGCGCAACGTCCTGGACACGATCGGGATGCTGCAGCGCAAAGGGTTCTGGGTGGAGATCGTGACTCTGGTCATCCCGGGCTTCAACGACTCGAACGAGGAGCTGACCGACATCGCGCGTTTCCTGGTCGGCGTGTCCTCCGACATGCCGTGGCACGTGACCGCCTTCCACAAGGACTACAGGATGACCGATCCCGACAACACGCCGGCCTCCACCCTGATCCGCGCCGCCGAGATCGGGAGGAAAGAGGGGCTGCGCTACGTCTACGCGGGGAACCTGCCGGGGAGCGTGGGAGATTTCGAAAGCACCCGCTGCCCGCACTGCGGAGCGATGCTCGTCGAGCGGACCGGCTATCGGATCCTGGACTACCGCGTGACGCGGCGCGGAACCTGTCCCGGGTGTGGAGCCGCCATCCCGGGTCTGTGGCACGGGGGCTCCTACCACCCGCAAACCGGCGCGGGCGCGGCCCGCGCCGGGCGGCCTCCCGAGACCGCCCTTCCCCCGTCCTGAAGCGCTGCATGGGGTTCAGCCCGGAGACGCGGCGATCCGCCGTGCGACGGAGTCCCGGAGCCGCTCCACGAAGCGGTCCGGATCATCCGGACTGATCACCAGGTTCTTGAGAAAGCCGGTCCTGCGGCGGACGGTGACGCTGTTCCAGAACTTCGGGCCGGACCAGTTCTCGTGGACCAGGCAGCCCCGGCGGTGTACCTCTTCGATGTCGGCCAGCAGGATCCGCCTGACGACCATCCCCAGGATCAGCACCTCGAGGGCGCTTTCGGTGATGCGGTAGCGGATCGTCGAGACCGTCGCCAGGAAGGTGAAAACGACCATGGCGATCAGCATCGCCTTGACGAGCGTCAGGCCGGTCATGGGGCGGAGGGGGTCAGTGGACCGGACGGTAGAGCGTGTCCCGCTGGCGGGGGGAGTAGCCGGCGTCGCGAATGAGGCGTTCGATCTCGAGTCGAGTGGTGCAGCCCTGGGCCCCGGCGGCCCGGACCACATTCTCCTCGATCATGATGCTCCCCATGTCGTTGGCCCCGAACTTCAGAGCCACCTGGCCGATCTCCTTCCCCTGGGTGACCCAGGACGACTGGAGGTTCGGGACGTTGTCCAGGAAGATGCGGGAGATCGCTTGCGTTCTCAGGTAATCTGCGCTGCTCGTCTCGTGGCCGCCCAGGGCCGTGTTCTCAGCTTTGTACGTCCAGGCGATGAAGGCGGTGAAGGCGGCCGCACCACGCGCCAGGCTCGCATCCTGGAGTGCCCTGATTTTCTCCAGGTGGGTCACCCGATCGGCGCAGGTCTCCACGTGTCCGAACATCATCGTCGCCGTCGTAGGCAGCCCGAGGCGATGCGCCGCCTCCATCACGGCCAGCCAGTCGACCGACATCGTCTTCAACGGGGAGATCCGGTGACGCACCTCGTCGACGAGGATCTCGCCGCCTCCTCCCGGGATGCTGTCGAGACCGGCTCTCTTCAGGCGTCGCAGCACCTCCTCCAGCGGGCGCCCCGAGACCTTGACGATGTGCTGAATCTCCGGTGGAGAGAAGGCATGGATGTGCAGGCGCGGAAACCTGGCTCGGAAAGAACGCAGCAGATCCTCGTACCACTCGATCGGAAGATCGGGATGGTGCCCTCCCTGCATCAAGATCCCCGTCCCTCCGAGCGCCAGCGTTTCCTCGATTTTTGCGAACAGCGATTCGGTCGAGTGCAGATAGCCCTCGGGATGTCCCGGGTCGCGGTAGAAGGCGCAGAAGGAGCAACGCACGACGCACACGTTGGTGTAGTTGATGTTACGGTCGACGATATAGGTGATGATCGGCTCGGGGTGCAGTCGGCGCCGCACCAGGTCCGCCGCCATGCCGAGGTCGAGGAGTGCGGCCTCGCGGAACAGGAGAAGCGCTTCGGACGGTTCGATCCTCCGTCCCTCAACCGCCCGGTCGAGGATGCCCTGGACCTGCGCAGGGCCGGACCCGACGCCCGGCCGCGCGGCCTCACTCATCGGCCGTCCTCGCCGGTCGTGGGGTGGACTCCCTGTCCGCAGGTTCGCGGAACCGCAAGCTCCGGTGTCCCGGGACCAGCCCGATCTCGCGGGCCTGCCGAAAAAAGAGATCGAGCGCGCGCGACTCCTCCGTCCCCAGGTGATAGTGGATGTTGACCCGCAGGTACTCCTCGACGGTCGCGGCGGGAAGCCGGAGCCGCTGGGCCGCTTCGCGCGCGACGGCCGGGATGTGGGCGACGCCCATCTGGCGGGACTCGAGAAAGGGGCGCACGCCGTCCGCCCAGTGCCGCACGTGATGGCCGTCGGTGAAGCGCAGCCCGCAGCC
The DNA here is from genome assembly GCA_044868745.1 of Candidatus Polarisedimenticolia bacterium. Classification (GTDB taxonomy): domain Bacteria; phylum Acidobacteriota; class Polarisedimenticolia; order Gp22-AA2; family Gp22-AA2; genus JBIOWS01. Next base: position 93 of record JBIOWS010000060.1, on the reverse strand, counting down.
CGGGAAGCGGCAGCCGCGGTCGCGGATCTCGAGCGCTCGGCGCAGCGCGGGCGAGATCGTGCGCGTCTTTCGTCCTACGTCGAGGACGGAGCC
>JBIOWS010000059.1:0-6235 GCA_044868745.1 Candidatus Polarisedimenticolia bacterium | reverse complement strand
CTGCATGCAGACCGGACCGAGCGCGGGCAGGGAGGGCGCGTCGAGGAGCGCCTCCCGTCCGAACATCCTGATCAGATCGACATCCCAGGAGAGGAGGGCGATGTCGAGCAACAGGGTCCGCTGGGCGTTGGCGTGGTCGATGGCGTACAAGGCTCCACGACTCAGACGCCAAAGGACAAACGTGCCGAGCGGCCCCCACAGGACGCGCCCGGCGGCCAGCTTGCGCCTCAGACCGCGCACGTGCGCCAGGGCCCAGGCGATCTTCGACGCCGAGTAGTGTGGACTGAGACGCAGCCCGGTTCTCGCGACCAGCGTGTCCGGATCGAGACCCCCTGGAAGGCCGGGGCGGCGGCCCCGGCGGCGCAGCCGATCGCACAACGGTGCACCTCGCAGGTCCTGCCATGAGTAGGCCGGTGTGATGGGACGGCCCGAATCGCGGTCCCAGAACAGAACGGTCGACCGCTGCGTCGCGATCCCGAGCCTGTCGGTCGCGTCCGATCCGGAGCCGCTGGCCGCCGGCCGAAGGGCGGAGAGCGCGGCCGACAGGATCGCCTCGGCGTCCTGCTCGACCCGGAAGCCGCGACCCCGTCGGGTCGCGACGGGACGCCGGATCGTTTCCAGGACGCGGCCGCGCTGGCCGACGCTCGACACCTTGACGCTCGAGGATCCCAGATCCAATCCGATCGGCATGGCGGCGCATTGTAGCGCGCGCCGCGCCGCGGCCCGCCACGTGTCGCCCGGGTTCCCTCAAGAGACTCAGGCCAGAATCACGAAGGGGCGCAGCCGTCGGATGCAGCTCGCCAGACGACCTGCGTACCCCTCGCAGCATCTCCGCCCCAGGGTCATCCAGCTCCGCGTCCGCCGTCGCCACGTGCGTCAGGCTCCTACAAGTGGCCGTGGCGCCGGTGTGACGGCCAGGAGGCATCCCCGGTATACGGCGGCTCAAACTGGGGATACCTCAGCTCCCATACGCGTTGACGGTGATCCGGGATCGTGCTATCTGTCGCGCTCTTTCGGAGACGGAGAATGGATCGGGACCTCGGTGAGACTGCGGCGTGCGTGGCCCGGGGGTTGGTGGTCCCCCTCGCCGCCGCAATCCTCCTTCTCGCCTGGCTGGGACGGGCGGACCTGTTCAATCCCGACGAGCCGCGCGAGGCGGAGATGGCCCGCGAAATGTGGGCCTCGGGCGACTTCCTCGTGCCGAGTCTCAATGGCGAACCGTTCCTGGAGAAGCCTCCGCTGTTCTACTGGCTGGTCGTACCGATCTTCAGGCTGGCCGGGGGCCCGGGGGAGTTCGCCGCACGCCTCGTGCCGGCGATCGCGGGAATCGTCTCGGTGCTCCTCCTCTATCTGTTCGGCCGGGATCTGATCGGAGAGCGCGGCGCGTTCCTGGGGGCGCTCGTCCTGCTCACCTCATTCCAATTCTTCTGGACCTCCCGGCGTTGCATGATCGACATGCCGCTGGCCCTGACGGTCCTCCTGGCCTGCCTGTCGCTTCATCGCGGCCTCGTCCTGTGTGACCGTCCCCGGGCCGGCTGGCTGGCGGTCGGCTGCGCCGCGTGTGCGGCCGCAGTCCTGCTGAAAGGGATCGTCGGCATTGGAATTCCGGCGCTCGCCCTCGGCGGTTGTCTCGTCGAGCGTCGCGACTGGCGAATACTGCGGAGGGGCCTGCTGCCAGGGGCGGTTCTGGCGATGGTCCCGGTAGCCGCGTGGGCTGGTCTGCTGCATTGGCATCTCGGCGGTGCGGCGACGCGCGAATTCGTCTGGGTCAACAACGTCCTGCGCTTCACCGGGGGAGCCTCGAAAGGACACGACCAACCCTTCTACTACTACGCGCCGACCTGTCTCGTGGACTTCGGCCCCTGGAGCCTTCTGCTGCCGTTCGTCCTGATGTCCGCCTTGATGGCGGTCGGGCGCGGGAGGAAGGGGCCGGAAGCGACGGAGGTGACGCCGTGCTCCGACCGCCGGTCGATCGTCTTCCTGCTCTGCTGGTTCCTCCTGCCGATCGTCGTCATGTCGATCGCCAGCACGAAGCGGGGCATCTACCTCCTGCCGATTTACCCCGCCGCCGCGCTCCTGGCCGGGTGGTGGCTCGCCCGGTTGGAAGGTCGGGCCTCGCAGGGAACGCGCGCGGGGGAGGGTGGTCCGCTGCCCGTCTGGGAGGCGCGCGCTGCAGGGATTGCCCTCGCCCTCCTCTACGCGGCGGCGATCCTCTCCTGCTCCGCCTTCCTGGCGATACTTACCGCGGTCCGTCCGACCGATTGGCTGACGCCGACCGCCGCCCTGGCGCTCATCCTGCTGCCCGGCCTGGCAGCCTTCCGGGCCCTGCGCTCGCGGCGCCCGTTCCGGCTCGCCGTCCTGGTCGCCGCCATGGCCGGCCTCGTCGAGCTGGGAGTCTCCGCCTTGATCGTGCCGCGCATCGTCAATGCGGGAGTGAGCGTCCGAGCGGCGGGCGGGATGCTCGCGCGCATGGTCGATCAAGGTGATCGCCTGGCGCTTTACCGCTTCCACGAGGGGATGCTGGGTGGGTACCTGTTCTACGCCGGCAGGACCTTTCCGAACCTGCGCAGCCTCGAAGAGTTGAACGGTCACCTGCGGGCTGACCCAGGTGCCCCGGGGGGCTCACGATCCCTCGCGCTCCTCCGGGAGGACGTGTACCAGGAAGTGGCCCCGCGGTTGGAGATGAAGACCGCGATCGCCAGCCGGTTCGAGTCGGGAACCCAGGGGATCGGATCGGTGCGGCGGTGGCCGATCCTGCTCGTCGCCCCCGAAGGGTCCGGGCGCGGTGGCACTCAAGACCGCGATCAACGATAATGACGCCCGATCGGGAGCCCTACCCTGTGAGCCAGGCCCGCTGTGACCTGTCGGTCGTGATTCCCGTATACAACGAAGAGAAGAATCTTCTGGCCCTGCACCGGCGCCTGGAGGCGACTCTTCACGATTTGGGCCGCTCCTACGAGGTGATCTACGTCGATGATGGCAGCGACGACGGCAGCCTGGAGGTCCTGACCCGCCTGCGACGGCACGCGCCGGGCAACCTGCGCATCGTCGAGCTGTACCGCAATTATGGCCAGTTCGCCGCCATCGCCGCCGGGTTCGAAAGGGTCCGCGGGGCGATCGTCGTCACTCTCGATTCCGATCTGCAGAATCCGCCGGAGGAGATCCCCAAGCTGGTCGCGAAGATCGACGAGGGGTACGACGTGGCCAACGGGTGGCGGAGGAATCGGCGGGACCGCCTGGTCCGTCGCCTCCCTTCGCTCCTGGTCAATCGGATCGCCGCCGCGGCGACCGGTCAGCGCGTCAGGGACTACGGGTGCATGCTGCGCGCCTACCGCCGGGAGGTCGTGCAGCAGATCGTCGCCTGCCAGGATCGATCGCCATACATTCCGACGCTGGCCAACGCCTTCGCTCGCCGCGCGGCGGAAGTGGAGGTCGGGCATTCGGGACGGAGCGCGGGGGCCTCGAAATATCCCCTGGCCCGCCTGGTCGATCTCCAGTACAACATGCTCGCCACCTTCCCTCTCCTGCCATTCCGCGTGCTGAGCCTCTCGGGCCTCGTCATCTGCGGCGCGGCCCTCGTCTCCGGGGCTGTCCTGGGGGTGCGTCTGACGGTCTCCGGCGCCGGTGACGCATGGTCGAAGATCCTGCTGGTGGTGCTGTTCTTCCTGGTCGGGCTGCTGTTCCTGGCCCTGGGTCTGGTGGCGGAGCTCGTCGGCCGGACCTACGACGTGGTGCGCCGGCGACCGCGCTTCGTCGTGCGCCGGGAGCACGGCGATGCGGAGGGGGTCGACGCCAGATCCGGCACCGCCGACACCGGGGAAGTCTCCGCTCCCATGTTGGACGTCCGCGACACCGTCCCCCACTCCTCCCGGCCGCTCGACTGAGACACCTCCCCTCCGCGAAGAACATCCTGACCGTCGATCTGGAGGAATGGTTCCATCTCGACGAGCGCACGATTCCGCCGGGGCGATGGGATGGTCTCCCGAGCCGCGTGGAGGAGAACACCAGGCGACTGCTGCCGATTCTGGAAGCCCACGGCGCCACCGCCACGTTCTTCGCCCTCGGGTGGGTGGCCGCGCGGCACGCCGGCCTGCTGGGAGAAATCCGCGATCACGGACACGAAGTGGCGACCCACGGCTACCTGCACGGGTGCGTCGGGGCGATGTCGGAATCGGAGTTCCGCGCCGATCTCAGGAGCGCGCGGGAGGCGGTGGAGGGAGGAACCGGGGAGCCGGTCGAGGGGTACCGCGCCGCCCGCTGGAGCCTGGGAGGGATCCCCGGCGCCGGCCGGCGCGGCCGCGCCTCCGGCCTGGCGACCGCGGCGCTCGACATCCTGATCCAGGAAGGGATTCGCTACGACGCCAGCTTGGCGCCGATCGTGTACGTTGGGGATCCCTCCTGGCCCGTCGATCCGTACCGCATCGATCGGCCGGAGGGATCGATCCTTGAGCTGCCGCCGCTGGTCGGCCGCTTCATGGGCGTCCGCCTGCTGTTCGCGGGCGGGTGGGCTCTGCGCCGGGTCCCCAACCGGGTCCTTCTCAGGGAGATCGCGCGGCGTAACCGCCGCGGCGCCCCGGCCGTGCTCGACCTGCACGCCTGGGAGTTCGACCCCGATCCTCCGCGCGTCGATCTCCCCTTCAGATACCGCCTCGCCCACTATGGAGGACTCGGGAGCTTTCGCGCCAAGATCGAGGACCTGCTAGGCCACCTCCATCTCGTCTCGGTCCGCGACTATCTGGCGGAGTCCGGCGGTGCGGCGATCTGATCACCGAACCGGGAGGCCAAAAGCGCCAGGTCGACTCCATCGACCCGCCCGCTCACGTCGATGTCGGCGTCGGGCGCGTACAGATCCTCTCCCGCCGACCGCCCGAAGGAGCGCGCCAGGACGGCGATGTCGAAGCCATCCACGCGGCCGCTCCCGTTCACATCGATCCGGCGCGGGTCGAGCTCGATCAGCAAGCACGCGCGCAGGATCGTCGATCCGCCGTCCGGATTCGTCGCCGCCAGGTCCCGCTCTCCGAGGGGCGCAGCCGGAAGGGCGCGCAGCCGCACCTGGAGGGTATCCCCGGGCCCGCCGTCCGAATCGGCGAACACGGCCGCTTCCTCCGCCGCAACGCCGGTCCCGGCGTCCACCCTCAGGCCGGGCTGAAGATCGTCACCGTGGAGGGTGAGCGTCGTGGCCGAGGACTGGAGAAGACGGCTCGTTTCGACCGGATCGAGCCGGGGCGACGAGACGAAGCGCGCTTTTTGCAGAAGGAGAGACTCCGAGCCGCCCCACAGCGACGGCCATCGGGTGTCCGACCAGGCGACGATCGCTTCGGGCGGAGCGGTCGCTGCCGTCTGCCCCGGCAGCGGCCCGGAGAGTGCGGGAGCGAAGACCTGCGGGACGCTCTGCCGCCCGGCCGCGACGACGATCGGCATCCCGTCGGGAGGCGCCTTGGCGCGACCCCGTCGATCGAACACCTGCGCGTAGAGGTCTGGAACCCCGAGAGCTGCGTTCTCCCGGAAATCCTCCCAGACGATCGCCAGGGAGCCATCGGCGAGGACGGCCTGCGATCTCCGGCCGACGCCGTGCCGGTGCTCCGGGGCCGACAGGGGGGTCGGCCAGGGAAGCGTTCCATCCCTCTCGAGGCGACGGACGAAGATCTGGTTCCCGCCGCCCGTCCTTCTCTCCAGCCACGTCACGTACAGGCTACCGTCGGGAGCGGGGGAGGCTTGCGGCAGGCTGGCGTCTCCCGCCGCGGCTAGATCCGAGAGAGGCAGCCCCGCATCGCCCCAGAGGCGGCTCCCGGACGGGGATATCTTCTGGGCGCGCATCGCCCCGGCGGCGAACAGGACGATGACGCCGCCTGTTCCATCGCCGACGAGGCGAGGCTCGGGCTCCTCGGCGGCACCCTCCCACGGCCGCACCCCTCCGGGTGTCCAGCGCTCCAGGCCGTCTGGTCCCAGCCGCTGGACGCGCAGGCGGTAGCTTTCGCCCGGTTCTTCTGCGCGGAGCTCGTCCCAGGAAATGTAGGCGCCTCCCTCCGAGTCGGGCGCCAGGTCGGTGGACGCCCCGAACACGAAGCCTCCCGCCGACATCACGGCCGGTCGATCCCAGAGCGGGACGCCGGTCCCGCTCAGGCGTTGCAGCAGGAGCCGGCCTTCAAGCCGAGGCCCGAACTCGGTCCATGCGAACAAGATCCCCCCCTGGCCGTCGGGCGCCACCACCGGGAAACGCGAGTCGACCGCGGGG
>JBIOWS010000058.1:0-2678 GCA_044868745.1 Candidatus Polarisedimenticolia bacterium | reverse complement strand
CGAGAGAGCCGACGACGAGCAGGGAGGCGGCCGGCAGCCTCCGCGCGGCGCGGCGCGGCCGGGGATCTGCGCGGCCGGTGGGGTGACGTTGCAGGCGCCACGAGCGGCGGGGTGGCAAGGGACCCTCTCTCGGCCGACAAGCGTACCACTGCTGCAGCGAAATGGCCGCCGGGGAGACTCCCCGGCGGCCTGTCGGTCACCTGCCGGCGCCCTTGAGCACTTGGCGCATCGCTCAGTCGGCGGCGCAGTTCAGGAGCGCTCCGGCGTCGGCGCAAATCTCCGGCATCTCGGTGCCGGAGTTCAGACAGGGGTTGCTGGAGGTGCCTCCGAAGTGGTGCAGGGCGATCACGTGCCCGGTGACGGGGTCGACGATGGGGGAACCGGAGGAGCCGCCTTCGCTGTCGCAGGCGTACTCGGTCTGGCTGGCCCGGGCTATCTGTTTGAAGGTTTGATCCGTCGAGTCGATCCGGCAGAGAACCGTCTGGTCGGCGTCCTCCCAGAATCCGACCTGCTTCGGTCTGCCGCCGCCGTGCTGGATGAACCAGATCGGGTCGCCGACCGCGATGCTCTTGATCGTCGGGATCAGCTCTCCCCAGGTCGCCTCAGGTGCTCCGAGGAGGGTCAGCAAGGTGTAATCGAGACCCTCCCGGGCCCCTTTCGTGGTGATGTTGTTCGTCTTGAGCAACGTCCCACCCGAGTAGCTGCTGGTCGGCGCGACCACGGAGCCAGCGCAGCGAGTGTGCTGGAAGTTGAAGCGAGCCTCGAGCGACTCGACCTCGCGCTGTCTGCTGATGCAGTGGTTATTGGTCACCAGGGTGCTGTCGTCGGCCCCGTCTGCCAGCCACCCGGTGCACAGGAACAGGAACCCGCCGCTCGCGAACAGGAGACGGGCCACCGGGCGCTGGGCCTCGTCGAATCCCTTGTCGTGGATGTGGCAGGCGACATCCTCCCGGCCGTCGGTGCCGCAGACGACCTCCGGAGACGGCTCGGGTCGCACGGTCCCGTGACCAACGGCGTCGATCCGGTAGCCAAACCCGCTGTTGCGGCCGCCATGGATCCGCACGACGGCGGTGTCACCATCGACGGCGAACGACCAGACGTCGCCGTTCGCGTGAGGTCCCCGGTCCGTGTATTCCCAGAGCTGGGAGCGGTCGGGGCTGGAGACGGTGAGAGAATCCCCCGGCGCCAGATGCAGCCCCGTGAAATGGACACGGATGAACTCGGCCCCCGGGGAGATCACGGTGTCGGTCCAGACCACGGGCCGTGCCTGATTCCCCAACGGGTAGGGATGGGGGGTCTCGGCGCGGTACGCCCTGACCTCCCCGACCTTCAGCGGCGCCTGGGCCCACGCCGTGGCCGTCCCGGCCGCGAGCAGGACCAGGGCAAGGACGATCGCGAAACGCCTCGTTTGGCTCATGAGTCTCCCTCCGTTTCAGGCGGTTGCTTGTCAGGAGGAGATACGCCCAGGCCGCGCGGTTGTCAACAGGTGCTCCCTCTGAGGCATCTCCGGTTTCGGATGGCGGGCGGCAGCACGTCGCGGCTCGAAGTCGCCACGCCGCCCTGCCGCCCGCCACCTGCCTCCGGTGATTCCTCCGCACCTCGGCCCGGAGTTGCCTGGCGTCCTCGCTGCAGCAGGAGGGGAGGCAACCACTGGACGCACGTGGCCAGAGACGGCAGGTCGACCACGATGCACGCTTAACCGTGAACCAACTCAGCGCGCGCAGGCGAAGCGACGGGAGGATCGCGCAGCGATCCGGACCGGTGTCCGGCGGGCGCAAGGGGCGGCGTGGCAAACTGGGGATACCCCAGGTGCTCCCTACCGTTTCGCGCCGTGGTGTCGGGCGAGGTCACGGGCCAAGTTCAGAACCTGTTCGTCGAGGATGGAGTCGCTCGAACCGTACGCCGCGCCCAGCGCCCGCACCTGTGCCAGGTCCGTGGGGTCCACAGCGAGGGCCACCCCCACGACGCCGTCGCCCGGTTCGAAGACCTCGAGAACTCCGGCCTCGGCAAGATCGGCCGCCGCGCGTGATGTCGCATCCGTGGCGGTCAGATCGAATTCGCGTCGCAGAAGCGCCCCTGCTTCAACACCGTCATCGTCTGTGACGGCCGATGCAGGTTCGAGGTAGCGGCGAGGGACCCAACACTCATCCGCGTCGTCGCCATCGACCTGGGCCCACGATTCCTCCTCGCGCTCGAAATGGTCCTCGATCTGCACCATGCCTCCGGCGGGTATGCGTGGGAACTCCTCCGGATCCCCGGGCACGTCGGGGAATTCCCAGCAGCGGATCGAGTGTGTCCCGGGGAGCGGAGCGACCCGATACTCGACCGCGACTTCGGGCTCGATCATCACATCTTCGTCTCTCGTGCATCCGTAAAGTGGATGCTCCTGGGACCGATCGCGCAGCAGGAACGACACCACCGCGCCGACGCTGTTCAGCCCGGACCCCAGACGCGGGTCGAGCCCCTGAAGGTACGGCACCACGTCCGGGGTGTCGAGAGATCTGAGGATTCCGAGTACGGTGGTGTGAACCGGTGACATCGCCCCCGTGTCGGGCTCGTTGAGGAGCTCCACGAAGAGCGGCAGAACGACCGACAGGTCGGTGTACTCGAGGGCCTGTAATGCGGCCACGCGGACGCGTGGATCTCCTTCGGTTGCGGCCATCTCGATCAGTCGGTCC
>JBIOWS010000057.1:0-8876 GCA_044868745.1 Candidatus Polarisedimenticolia bacterium | reverse complement strand
GGCGCGCGGCACTGGGCCGCGCGCCCGAAGCCATGCTACAGCACACTCCACAGGCTGTCAAACCGGCCGGCGGCACAGGCTGTGCTCCCGATCAGCCGCCGAGCAGACCGACCAGGATGAGGTGGACGAACGAAGGCCCTCCGGCCGACGACGGACCGGCAGCCGCTGCGACAAGCGAAGCCGACAACAGCAGGGCGATCGTCGCGGCGGCCGCCTGCCGGCGCCGGCGTCGAGCGGGAAACTGGCCGATCATCCTGGACCTCCGCCCTCCGCCGTTCGTGATGTCCGAGAGCGGCAGGATTCTGGCACAGTCGGGGAGGGGCGGCAAGTGTCCGCGTTGCTTTTACAGCAATCTCTTCAAAACCGTTGCCGGGCGCGGGCTTTCGACGTATATGGAAACGCTCACAGGACAAGGCCGGCGGATCGGGGGAGAGGTCCGGAGATGTTTTGCTCAGGATGCGGGGCGGGGATGTCACCCTCCAGGTATCTCAATATCCCCATCGATGCCTGCGGCTCCTGCGGGGGGACCTGGCTGGAGGAAGGCCGCCTCAAGTGGATCATCGAGGTGGGCCCCCGTTCCCTCCCCGGTGAGCGCGTCAAGGAACTGACTCGATTCACGCGCACCCCGGCCCCCTCGTATCGCCTCCCGGACGATGAGACACGGCGCATCGTCAAGTGCCCCTATTGCATCGGCGTGATGCGTCCCGTCAACTACTCGGCCAACTCGGGGGTGGCGATCTACAAGTGCATCAGCGACCACGGCGTCTGGGTCCCCAAGAACGGCATCGACCGGCTGGTCCTCTTCATCGACACCTGGGACCGCCTCCTCCGCGAGAACGGCCCGACCTACGCACACCTCGTCCAGCTCGGCAGGAAGCGCTTTCTCCGCAAGTTCACATTCTGATCCCGGCACCCGGATGGTGCGGAGGTGGCGTCCTGGCCACGACGCACCCCAAAACCGATTCGGCTCCCGCCCGCACCAGAGTCTCGGCGCAGGCTTCGAGGGTCGCCCCGGTGGTGACCACGTCGTCCACCAAGATGACCCGCCGGCCCGCGATCGGCTCCGGGCTCGGTCCGAAGCGGCGACCCGGCGCCCGGAGACGGAAGCATCCCTTCAGGGACCGCAGCCTTTCCCGCCGTGACAAGCCGAGCTGGCGCCTGCCGGCTCGATGTCGCACCAGCAAGCCCGGCGCGAGGGGAAGCCGCTGGCTGCCGGCGAGCGCCCGGGCGATCAGGAGCGCTTGGTTGTAACCGCGACGGTACCGGCGCCACCAGTGCAGAGGTACCGGGACCACCAGGTCGGGGCCGGGCCGGGCTGGCTCGCCGTCACGACCCGGGGACAGGGCCGCGGACATCGTGAGGAGCGGCGCCAGACGCGCCGCCGTCCCTTCACCGAGGTGGCGCCCGAGGTAGTCCATCTCCTCGAATTTCAGCCCGTGGATCAGACTCCGGAACGGCCCGTCGTAGTCGGCCCCCCACACGATTGTGTCCAGGGGGCCGTTCCGGCGACGCAGGCCCGGCGCCCAGGGGAGGCGCTCCCAGCACGGCAGGCACACGCCTCCCTTTTGGCGCCAGGGCAGCGGCTCCCGGCACAGGTAGCAGTCGGCGGGGAAGATCGCGACGAGCGCCGCCTGCAGGAGGCGGCGCGCCGGGCCCGCGGTGATCCGCAAGCGGCCTTATCCCTCGAGCAGGGATCGGCCCTCCATCTCGTCCGGCGGCGGGAGACCGAGGATCTCCAACATCGTCGGGGCGACATCCGCCAGCAGGCCCCCAGCCCTCAGCGACTTTCCCTCCAGGCCCGCGCCCGCCACGTGCACCGGCACCGGGTTCGTCGTGTGGGCGGTGACCGGTCCATCGGTCACCGGATCGATCATCTCCTCGGCGTTCCCGTGATCCGCGGTCACGACCGCCACGCCGCCCAGCCGCAGCGTTTCCGTCACGACCGACTCGACCGACCGATCGATCACCCGGCAGGCCTCGACGGTCGCGTCGAACAGGCCGGTGTGGCCGACCATGTCGGCGTTGGCGTAGTTCAGGATGACCACGCGATCCGGTCGCTGGCAGAGTCGGCGCACCACCTCGGCCGTCACTTCCGGCGCGCTCATCTCGGGCTTCAGGTCGTAGGTGGCGATCTTGGGTGAGGGGACGAGGCAGCGCTCCTCTCCTGGGAAGGTCCGCTCCTCCCCGCCGTTGAAGAAGTAGGTCACGTGCGCGTACTTCTCTGTTTCGGCGATCCTCAACTGGGCCAGCCCGGCGGCGCTGATCGCCTCCCCGAAAGTCCCCGCGATGCGTTGCGGCGGAAAGGCGACCGGCAAAGACCAGGTCCTGTCGTAAGTTGTGAAGCAGACGAAGCAGGCGAGGGCGGGCCGCGATGTCAGAGCGATGCGGTCGAAGCGCTCCTCGGCGAGTGCCCGTGCGATCTGGCGCGCCCTGTCGGCGCGGAAGTTGAAGAAGATGACGACATCGCCGTCGCGCACCATGGCGTCGCGTGCGGCCGCCGGAGGCGATGCCCCCGGCCCCCCCGGAGGATCGATCACGCAGGGGACGAGGAACTCGTCGGTGATGCCGGCCGCGTATCCGGCTTCGACCGCCGCCGCGGCGGAGGGGTGCCGGGGCCCGTCCCGGAGTACCAGCGCGCGATAGGCCTTCTCGGTCCGCTCCCAGCGGTTGTCGCGGTCCATGGCGTAGTAGCGACCCGACACGGTCGCGATGACCCCGCTCCCGGCGGCGCGCAGGAAGCCTTCCGCGGCCTGCAGATATCTGAGGGCGCTCTTGGGCGGCGTGTCGCGTCCGTCCAGGAACGGATGGACGAAGATTCGGCGCACGCGGCGCTCGCAGGCGACCGCGAGGAGCGCCCGTAAATGGTCGATGTGGCTGTGGACCCCGCCGTCACTCAGCAGGCCCATCAGATGGAGCGCCGCACCGGGCCGGCCCGCCAGATCAAGCGCCCGTAGCAGCACCTCATTGCGTTCGAACTCGCCCGTCCGGATCGCGCGCCCGATGCGCGACAGGTCCTGCAGGACCACTCGGCCGGCGCCGAGGCACAGGTGCCCGACTTCGGAGTTGCCGATGAATCCGGGGGGAAGACCGACCGCCTCGCCTGCAGCCTGCAGAAGACCCGAGGGGTAGGTTCGGCCGAGTCGGGCGAGGAAGCGCGGTGCGCTCCGGGCGATCGCGTTCCCCTCGATCCTGTCGCTGTGGCCCCAGCCGTCCAGGACGATCAGGACCATCGGGCGTTGCCGTTTCCCGGACAGGCTCCTACCCCTCCTCAATGTCGGCCGTGTAGACCGGGGCGGTGCTGATGCCGAGCTCCTCGACGGGGCGCTCTTCCTGGAAGTCCACCACGATGCTGTTCCACTCGCCGCAACGTTCGCAGTAATCGACCCAGACGGGATACTTCCGGGTGCAGGTGCCGCACACGTACTCGACCTTGAGCACCTCGGCCTGCCGCAGGACGATCTCCAGCTCCCGAATCGCTTCGCGGAAGTTGCCGTGACGCTCCATGATCTTCGCCAGGTAGTAGTGAAGCGCCGGGAAGTAGGTGACCTGTCCTTTCATCTGTGCGAACTGCTGCAGAGCCTCGTCGATCATCTCCAGGCGGTAATAGAGCTTCCCAAGGAAGAAGCGAGGGATGATGTCCTTCTTGCTCTTCCAGATGGCGCCCTTCAGCGCCTCGATGGCCCTGCGCGGCTGCTCGAGGGTCAGATGGTGATCTTCGATCGTGGACAGAAAGATCGGGTGCCCCGTCGCCTGGTACCCCTCCTCCCAGACCTCCACCGCCTCCTCCGGCTGATCGATCGCCACGAGCGCCTTGCCGAGCGCCAGGTGAGCCGGCACGAAGGTGGGCTCCATGGTCCGCAGGCGGCGCAGAACTCCGATCGCTTCGCGCTGCCTGCCACGCTCAGTGAGACGCCGCGCCAGCATGTAGCGGATCCCGAGGTGGTGTTTCTTCTCCGGCGTCTTCGAGCGGCCCATTTCCGAGAGCAGCTCCTCGATCCTCTGCTGGATCTCCCAGGCCTTTTCCCAGGCTCCGTCGCTGACGCAGATCGCCCGGTACTTGCGGTAGGCGTTGAGCGACCGCTTGGGCTTCAGGTCGATGATCCGGTCCAGGACCGCCTTGGCCTCCTCCCGTTCCCCGGACTCCTCGTAGTCGGCCACCAGGGAATAAAGCGGGTGGAGGTCCCCCTCCCTGACGCGCGCGGCACGCCGGTGGTACTCGATCGCCTCGCCGTAGCGCCGCAGGGTGCGGAGTACCTCCCCCGCCTTCAGTAGGGCCTCGAAGTGATCGGGGTTGAGCGCCAAGACCGCGTTGAAGTGTTCCAACGCTCGCTCCTCCCGTCCGTTCAGCATCGACTCCACCCCCTGCAGGTAGCGCTCCTCCGCCTCCTGCTGGGAGCGCATCCTGCGGCGCGCCGTCACGTTCCTGAACATGCGGCGCAGATCGCGCAGAACGCCGAACAAGAGCGGTACGAGCATCGACACGCCGCTCACCATCAGGAAGGCGAACCAGACGGGAAGCGTCAGGCCGTCTCCGAAGACCAGTGACCGGCTCAGGGTGTCCTGATTCGTGGTGTAGAGGATGGACAAAGCGGCGACGACGATCGCGCCGACGAGAAGGTACAGCACGGTGCGGATCTTCATGGCGAACCCCGGGGACCGTCTGCTGCCGGCGGTCCCGGACGGCCGCCCGCCGGCCTAGAGGATTCCCTTTTCGATCTTATCCTGGCAGGGGACGCAATGGCTGGCCCAGGGAACTGCCTCGAGGCGTTTCTTGTTCAGCTCCTTCCCGCACTCTACGCAAACGCCGTAGCTGCCCTTGGCGAGCCGCGCCAGCGCCTGGTCCACCTGCTGGAGGATCTCACGGTCGGTGTTCGAGAGCGAGTAGAGGAACTCCTTGGTGTAGGCGCTCGACGCCTTGTCGGCGAGGTCCTGGGTCCCTTCGTCCTCGGTCAGGCGGCCATAGTTCTTGTTCTTGATGTAGGCTTCCGTCACGCCCTTCTTCTTGTCGAGCAGGCGCTTCTTGTAGCCTTCGAGAATCTTCTTGGGCATTGCCATGTCGGAGTCCTTTTCCAGCGCGATCCCTGCGCCCCGGCGCCGACCTCAGGGAATCCCGTAGCGCTTGCGCTTCTCGAGAAGGGTTTTCCGGTTGATGCCGAGGATCCTGGCCGCACGGCTCCGATTGCCGCCGGTCGAGCGCAGCACCTCCCGGATGTACCTCTCCTCGAGCTGGGCCAATGAATACCGATGGCCGATCCCGTCCGCGATGAGGCCCACGCCTCGGGGGGCGTCGATGCGGACCGCCTCGGCGGCGATCTCTCCCTCCGCCGCAAGGATGGTGGCGCTCTCGAGCACGTTCTGTAACTCCCTCACGTTGCCGGGCCAATCGTGCGCGCGCAGGCGCTCCAGGGCGCCCGGCGAGAGCCGCTTGGCATTCCCGCCCTGCCGCAGTGCTATTTCGCGCAAGAACCGCTCGGCCAGCACTTCAAGGTCCTCCATACGCTCCCGGAGCGGAGGGAGATCCAGCCGGATGACGTTCAGCCGGTAGTAGAGGTCCTTGCGGAACCCCCCGGCGGCCACCAGCGGCTCCAGGTCCACCTGGGTCGAGGACAGGATGCGCACATTAACACGGATGGTCCGTGTGCCCGCCAGTCGCTCGAACGATCGTTCCTGGACGACTCGCAGGAGCTTCCCCTGGAGCGCCGGGGCCAGCTCGCTGACGCCGTCGATCAGGATGGTCCCGTCGTCGGCCTGCTCGAAGCGCCCTTTCCTCTGCTCCGTCGCTCCGGTGAACGCCCCCTTCTCGTGCCCGAACAGCTCGCTCTCGAGAAGCTCAGCCGGAAGGTTCGCGGAAGCGATGGTGACGAACGGCCCCGCCCTCCTAGGGCTGGCGTCGTGGACGAACCTCGCCAACATGCCCTTGCCGGTGCCGCTCTCACCGACCAGGAGGATGTTCGCGTCGGTCTGCGCCACGCGCCGGGCCAGGTCCATCACGCGCGCCATCAGCGCCGAACGATGCGCCAGAGAGCCCGTCACAGCAGCCGACGCGATCGCGTTCACGTGGGTTCCTTCCGGCGGACGAAGCGGGTAATTTAAAGGCCGCTGTACGGAAAGTCAACCCTTAAGGGCCGTCGAACTGCCTCTATTCCTGCGGGTTTCCGGCTTTTCGAACGCCATTCGGGGGGCGTCGCCCCAGAGCCTCTCCAGACTGTAGAACTCGCGCGTCTCGCGAGTGAAGACATGCACCACGAGATCGGACAGGTCGATCAGGATCCATTCTCCTCGCCGGTAGCCCTCCACGTGTCCAGGCCGGACCCCCTTCTCGAGCAGCCGCTCCGTGATCGCATCGCAGATCGCCTGCGTCTGGCGCCGCTGGTTGCCGCCGCAGATGATGAAGCAGTCGGTGAACGAAGCGATACCTCTCAGATCCAGCGCGACGAGGTCCTCCGCTTTTCTGTCGCTGGCGGCCTCGACGACCAACCGGATCTTGGTCTTGAGCTGGATGGGTCCCTCCTTCCGTTCCCTCAGGCGGGTGTGCGGCAACTGGCCGGGAGACCTTCCTTTTCGATGGCCGACCAGACCCCTTCGAGGAGGTCCCGGATCCCCTGGCCGGTCACGGCCGAGATCGGAAAGTACGGCACTTCGCCGGCGGAGCAGCGGGCCTGCAGCCCTCGCAGCCGGCCCGGGTCGGCCAGGGCGTCGATCTTGTTGGCGGCGACCAATTGGGGCTTCCCGGCGAGAGCCTCGCTGAAGGCCCTTAGCTCGCCGTTGATCACCTCGACATCGCGCAAGGGGTCGCGGCCCGACGCCTCCGAGGCGTCCACCAGGTGGATCAAGACGCGGGTCCGCTCGACGTGTCGAAGGAATCTGATGCCGAGCCCAAGCCCGGTGTGGGCTCCCTCCATGAGACCGGGGATGTCGGCGACCACGAACGATCGGAAGTCGCCCAGGTCGACCACGCCCAAGTTCGGCTCCAGGGTGGTGAAGGGGTAGTCGGCGATCTTGGGGCGGGCGGCCGAAATGCGTGAGATCAGCGTCGATTTGCCCGCGTTCGGGAACCCGACGATCCCGACGTCGGCGATCAGTTTCAGCTCGAGGGTCAGGTGGTGCTCTTCCCCGGGCTTGCCGGGCTCCGCCTCCCGTGGGGCCTGGTGGGTCGAGGTCGCGAAGGCGGCGTTCCCGCGGCCGCCGCGGCCCCCCGGCGCCACCAGGACACGGTCCCCCGCGGAGGTGATGTCGGCGATGACGCGTCCCGCTTGGTCGAGGACGACGGTCCCCGGTGGCACCTTGATGATCAGATCCTTTCCGTCGCGGCCCGCCCGGTCGCTCCCCTCCCCGTGCCGTCCCCGCGTTGCGACGAAGCGCCGCCGATAGCGGAAGGCGTTGAGCGCCTTCAAGGAGATGTCCCCCATCAGGTAGACGGAGCCGCCGTCGCCGCCCGGGCCCCCGTTCGGGCCACCCCGGGGCACGTACTTCTCCCGCCGGAAGCTGACGCAGCCGTTCCCTCCGGCGCCTCCGAGGACGACGATGCTGGCCTGGTCTACGAACACCGGGGAGCCTGTCCGGGAAATGGCAACGGCTGCCTGCGAGGCGCCGCCCGCTGCCGGGTGCGCGCGCCAGGCGCTGGCCTGACGATCGCGGGGTGGCGGGAGGAGGGGAGAGCGTGCGCCGGGGAAACGAGACCGCCCGTTACGACCGGGCCGGAGCCGCCGCGGCGGGGAGGACGTTGACGAACCTGCCCCGCCGGCCCCGGTCCTGGAACTTGACGAAGCCGTCAATGAGCGCGAAGAGGGTATCGTCTCTCCCCCAGCCGACGTTCTCTCCCGGCTTGAGGCGGGTGCCCCTTTGCCGCACCAGAATCGATCCCCCGGTCACGAACTGGCCGCCGAAGCGCTTGACTCCCAGACGCTGCGAATTGCTGTCGCGCCCGTTCCTCGAACTGCCGCCGGCTTTCTTGTGCGCCATCGATCATCCTCGTTCGCCGCCCGATCAGTCCGCGCGGATCTCCTCGACAACGACCGCCGTGAAGCTTTGGCGGTGACCGCGGGTGCGACGGTACTGCTTGCGGCGCTTCTTCTTGAAGACCAGCACCTTCTTGGACTTGTCCTGGGCCACCACCCTGGCGACGACCCTGGCGCCCGCCAGGCGCGGCCGTCCCACGTTGAGGCCCTGCTCCGTGTTGATCACCAGGACCTGGTCGAAGGTCACCTTGTCCCCGATGCCGGCTTCGATCTTCTCGATCCTGATCCGGTCACCGACCGCGACTCTGTGCTGCTTGCCCCCGGCTGCGATGACCGCGTAGCTCACGTCCGGCCCCTTTTCCCTGAATGAGGGCGCCGATTATACTGGCCACGCGGGGACACTGTCAACGATGCCGCCTCTGAGGTATCCCCACTCTCGCGTGGCGGGCCGCGCCGCGGAGGCGTCTCCCGCGGACGCAGGGCCGGAGCCTCAAACTGGGGAAACCGCAGTGCCGCCTCGGTACCGGTCTTTCCTCCTGTTCGCCGCCGCTCTCACCGTCCGGCTCGTCTACGTCGCACAGATCCGCCATGTGCCGTACTTCGACGTCCCGCTGGTGGACGGCGCCAACTACTTCCGGCTCGCCGAGGCGATCGCGGCCGGCGATCTATCGGGAGGACGCCAGGCTTTCTGGCAACCGCCTCTTTACCCGTACGTCCTCGCCCTGCTCCTGAAGGTCCTCGGACCGTCGATGGTGAGGATCTACGCCGTGCAGGCGGCGATTGGGGCTTTCTCTTGCCTGCTCGTCTATCGTCTCGGCCGGCGACTGTTCCATGAACGCGCCGCCGTGGCCGCCGCGCTCGTCATGGCGCTGTACGGTCCTCTGATCCACTTCGACGCCCAGCCCCTGATCCCGGTAC
>JBIOWS010000056.1:0-4082 GCA_044868745.1 Candidatus Polarisedimenticolia bacterium | reverse complement strand
CGCCCGATCTCCTCCGTGCTCATCTCCTGCAGATCTCTCAGTACAAAGACGATCCTCTCCTGTCTGCTCAGGACGTGCATGCCAGCGAGGAGCTTCTTGACAAGATCGTCCGATTCCAGCTGGCGTTCCACGGTCGTCGTGCTGCCCGAGCCCCCGGCCTCGTGGGGCCCGATCTCCTCGAGGGAGACCATACCCGCGGGACGCTTCCGGCGGAGTTGGTCGTAAATGACGTTGATTGCGATACGGTAGAGCCACTTGAAGAACGATTCCCCGGTTCGGAAGCGGGCGATGTACAGGAAGACCTTGATAAAGGTGTCCTGGCATGCGTCCATCGCGTCGTCCCGCGACAGACCCATCTGAACGCCGATGGCGATGATTCGACGGTCGTACAGCCGCATGAGGCCGTCGAACGCCTCGGCGTCCCCGCTCTTCGCCCGCTGCACGAGGACTGTCACCTCGGGGGCTTCCGCGCCGGAGGCCTGCGGAAGATCCAGCTCAATCAGAGTACGGGGTTTGGTGGTCTCCATGAACGACGCAGTTCTCCTAGAAGGGGCTGCGGTTCCCCCGGTTGTCCACAGCGATCACGCTGAAGTACAGAGGACTCGTCGGCGCGGATAAATCTACCGAGAGGACGTGGACGTTGTCCTTGACCAGAGTGGAGGGGCCGATGGAGGCTCTGGCCAGAGGCCCACTCGACATATGGACCTCGTAGTGATCGATGAGCGTAGGGTAGCCCGAAACGTCGGTCGTGACCGCCGGCCATGCGAGACGAACTGTGTCAGGCGCGGGAAGCGTGGCGGTGAGGTTCGGGATCCCGTTAGGAAGCTCGCGGCCTGCCCCAGAGCTGAAGCCGTTGATGTCCGTCGCAATCACCAGATAATACAGGTTACCAACGGACGGCAGTGCGGCGCCTGCGTCGGTGTATGAGGTCGTCGATCCATCGTCCAGAATGGCGAGCTGAGCGCCCGGGGAGGGCTGGAAACCCGGCGATGGACCCCGGAAGACAGTGTAGTTCACGACCGTGGTCGGACGACCGTAGATGTCCAGCGTCGGGCGGCTCCAGGTGAGAGCCAGGTCGTTGCCCGATCGATTGATGCGCAGATCCGAGATGGCCCGCGGCGGCGCGATCCCCTGAATGAGATGTGGCACGTCCGAGATCTCGGCCGAGAGCGCGCTCTCATGACCGGACGTGTTGGTCGCACTGATCGCGAGGTAGTAGCGGACTCCGTCGGTCAACCCGCCCAGGGTGGTCGAGATCGTCGCGCCTCCCACAGTGACCCGCCCCGGGAACTGCCCCGATTGTGTCCCGTAATAGAGCGTATAGCTTTTGAGATCCGGCTCGGGGTTCGCCTGCCATGAGATCTGCAACCTGCCGCCGGTGCCGGGGTCGAACGATGCGAGCCCGGCCGGCACCGACGGCGGACCCGGGTTCAGCGGCTTCGCCAGGACGCAGCCCGGTCCGGCGTCGCAGTCCGTATTGAAATTTGAGGCCCTCCCCTCGAATGCCTCGGCATCGAGGGAGACCGCATAGTAATAGTACGTGCTTGCGTTCTGCACCGTCCGATCGATGCACGAAGTCGTGGTCACCGGATCGCACACGATGGCGCCGTACGGTCCAGTGGGGGTCGTCTTCGACCGGTAGATCCGATATGCAGCCGCCGGGACGGAAGGAGGGGACCAGGAGAGCTGCACCTGGCCATTGCCCGCCGTCGCGGTAAGCCCGAGCGGGGGAGGAGGGGCGGGTGTAGCGAGGACGGTCGCGGGGTCCCCCAAAAGCGCATAGCTCTGCATGTCTAGAATCGAGCTCTGGCTCCAGAGCCCCACCCTCAGGTTGTTCGCGGCGGCCCCCAGGAGCCTCTCTTTCGTGGGGCCGAAAAGTGGGGCGAACAAGTAGTCGTTGACCGGCTGAGCCACCGACAGGTTCGAGAGGCCCGAGGGTGCCAGGGCCGCGATCGCCCCCCCCGCTGGATTGTTCACCATCCCCTCCCCCACCGAGCCGCCGCCGATCAGGTAGTGGAAACCTCCTGTGAGACAGTTGACGGCGACCAGAAACGGGACCGGCCCGTCGTTTGTCAAAGCGTCGGCATCCTGGGTCGTGAAGAATGTTTGCAATCCCCAGGAAACGAACGAACCGTGGGCGACGAGAGAGAGGACCGCCGCTCCACCCTGCAGCGCATCGAGGAGGGCCGTCTTGAACCCTCCGGCATCGACGGAGTTCCACGGAGGTTCCGCATAGTAGAGGGGTGGATCCGGAGAGCTATAGGGAGCAGACGCGAAATATGCGCTGCGCAGTTCCTCCTGGACTGCTTCGAAATCGCCCGCTTCTCCCGCGACCTTGCCATCCCCCGCGATCAGGATCGCCCGCCCCTTCCAGGCCCCGGGGGGTGGCGTCTGCTCGTAGCGCCGGATCTTGTCGAACACGGCGGCGGAGGCGCTGGCGGAGCGCGTGCTGATACGGCCCAGGAAGACATCGGGCAACTGGTCGGAGCCGCGAAAGGCGGCGAGCCAGTTATCGCTGCTGTAGTAGCCGAGTATGCTGCTGGCGTGGAACATGATAGGGGTGGGGACTTGATCGACCCAGTCGGCTCTTTGGAGCGTGTTCTTGTAGTCGGGCGTGGCGTCACCGACCAGGAGGACGAAGGCGGGGGGACGGGCGCTGCCGCCCGGTCCTTTCCAGTTGTCGAAGGCGTAACTCAGGAATGAGCGGATGGAGTTCACATCCCGCAGTCCGTAAGCGAACTCCTCATAGATCTGATCCACAAAGACCAGCCGGGACGTCAATCCCTGCGCGGCCAGGCGGTGGGAGAGAAGGGCATCGAGGGAGCCGTCCGCTGGATCGACCGTGTCTCGTGAGGCGATGACGATGAAGTCCGCAGAGATTGTCGGGTCGCGCAGGATGGGACCGGCCGCGCGCTGCATCGCGTCCGGGCTCCTCAACGCGCCTGGACCAGCCACGACGAACGTGCGAAGCGCGGGAGCCGATGCACTACCATCGCGAACCACGTCGAAAGTGTAGGTGCTGGTGGGCGAGCCGCTGACCGCTGCTCCGCTGATACGGATCGGCTCCACCTCCCCGCTGCCAGGGAGGGCCCGGGTGATCTCGTAGATCGTCGGGGAGGTTCCGCTGAAGCCGCTCACCTCGAACCTCGCGTCCTGGTTCGGGTAGGTGAACGTCAGGACGTCGTTCGATGCTTTGAACAGCCGCCGGTACGTGATGGTCACGGTATCTAGATACTGTCGATCAACGCTCAGGCCGGAGATCCCCGGGGCGCTGACGTGGATGGTGGTCGGATCGGTAAGGCCCGACTGGCTCTCCGCGAACGCTTGCTCGCGGATCACCTCTCCGTCCCAGGTGAAATCAGCGCCGCCGGCGAAGTTCCCGTTCAGCCACACCCTCGTGCGGTGGTCGGGGCTCTCGGAGAGGCTCGTCCCGCCGCGCAGCCTGATCGTGACGCCGGCGCTGGCCGCCACGGGAGCGATCCCAGGGACCGACAGGGTCAGATCGCGCTGTGCCTGCGTGCTGTCCGCCAAAAGCGAAGGCATCGAGAAGAAAGGCTCGGCATCCTCCAGAGGTATGTAGATGTTGTTCTCCTCCCACACCGCCTTGGCGTCGAAATCGGCCGTTAGCGGGAAGGGAGGAGAATGGGGCGCGCCGCTCACCGAAGCGATCCTCGGGTGCGACCCTGCAGTCCCCGAAGAGGTCAGCCAGTAGACCTGGGTGTCGGTGAAGTCGTTCGCTTGGTAGATGTCGGAGA
Organism: Candidatus Polarisedimenticolia bacterium; assembly: GCA_044868745.1. Classification (GTDB taxonomy): domain Bacteria; phylum Acidobacteriota; class Polarisedimenticolia; order Gp22-AA2; family Gp22-AA2; genus JBIOWS01. Next base: position 327 of record JBIOWS010000056.1, on the reverse strand, counting down.
CGATCGTCCCGAAATCGTAGTTCAGGGTCGTGGGTGGCTCCGTCTTCGACCGTCCGTAGAACTCCAGGGAGTCGGTCGGGTCGAAGCGGCCGTCCGACTCGCCGGACGCACCTGCTGCGTCCCGGATCGAAATCGGCACCTCGATCCCTTCCGCCGTGAGGGTGAAGGTGCGCGGGTCGAGAGCGAGAAGATCCGGGGCATTCGCCTGTAGGTAAGCGTAGTCCAGCCGGTAGACGCCGTCCGCCGACACCAAAATTTTGTAAATCGGCACTCCCACGCCCGCCGTCGTCGCGACGCCGGTCGCGGTCCTGGATGCGGATACCGAGG
>JBIOWS010000055.1:0-4586 GCA_044868745.1 Candidatus Polarisedimenticolia bacterium | reverse complement strand
CATGCTGATGTTCGGAGTATTCACCTCCAGCACCCTCCAGGGCATGAATCTGGCGGGAATGACGAGGTTTGCGGACCGCGTGGAGATCGATCAGCAGATCGCGGCGGGCGAGGTGACGCCCCTGGCGCGGATCGAGAGATTTTCCGACCCCGACGTCTACTACCAACACTACCAGGTGTCGCCGTCGACGGGGGTGGAAGTCCTCGACCGGAGGACCAAGTCCACGGGAGCGATCAATTGGAACAACGCGATCTACGCGCGCGCCTCGCGGGAGTACCAGGCGAACACCCTCAGGATCATCGCGCACCAGCCACGGGCATACCTCAAGGCGGTGCTCAACGAGGCTTATATCTTCTTCGGGTTCACGCCCTACCTCTTCTTCGATGGACCATTGGTGTGCGTCCGTACAGACACGCAGGCCCATAAGGTTAAGGACGCGCTGATGAGACGCCTGGTCCCCCCTGTCTTCGGCCTGGCGTTCCTGGGAATCCTCCTGCGGGTTGGAAGGGAGACCCTGCGGAGGGCACGCGAGAGCGGCAGAGCCGCTCCGGCCGTGGCCGCGTTGTGCGCCTACATGGGCTTCAATCTGGTCTACACCCTCGCGGTTGCCTGTCTCGCGGAGCTGGGAGAGGGGTGCTTCATGCGCATCCCGATCGATCCCTTCTTGTGCGTCGGTTTCGGCCTGATCATCTCGGCGGCGGTCCTGCGGGCCATGAGGGGGCCGGCGCTTGGCCAGCCCCCGGTCGGCCGGAATGGCGTTCCTTGACTGCCCGGAGCCTATTCGCTAGACTTCCCGGGATTTAGCCGCGTTCCGCCCGGTCCCGGGCCATCTCATGGTGCCCATAGAAGCTGCCCGATGAACGGAGTCGTCAGCCTCGCCCTGGGTCACTTGGGAGCGGTCTCCATGCTATTCGCCGAGACCGTCAGGGAGACGCTCAGGAGGAAGCCGGAGTGGAAAGTGCTTGTCGACCAGCTGCACCATCTGGGCGTGCGATCCCTCGCCATCGGGACCGTGACCGCGCTGTTCACGGGGATGGTGCTCGCGCTGCAGACGTCATATACGCTTGCGTCCTACGGCGCCAAGTTCTTCGTGGGAGACGTGGTGGCCCTTTCGCTGGTCCGGGAGCTGGGACCGGTGTTGACGGCGCTGATGGTCGGTGGCAGGGTCGGGGCGGGGATCACCGCCGAGCTGGGGACCATGAAGGTCACCGAGCAGATCGACGCGATTCGCGCCATGGCCGCCAGCCCCGTCCGGAAGCTTGTGGTTCCCAAGGTCGTCGCGATCGTCATCATGCTGCCGATCCTGGTGATCCTCTCCGATTTCGTGGGGATCCTGGGCGGCCTCGTGATGGCCGTCATGACCCTGAACCAGCCGGCCCCGTTCTATGTCCAGCACGTGGTGCAGGCCCTCGACCTGCACGACGTTCTGAGCGGCCTGGGGAAGACTGCGTTCTTCGCCCTGTTCATCTCGCTGATCGCCTGCCACAACGGTCTCAATGCGACCGGCGGTGCCGACGGAGTGGGGCGGGCCACGACCCAGACCGTCGTGGCCACCTCCCTCAGCGTGCTGATATCCGATTTTTTCCTGACGAAGTTCTTCCTCGCCTTCTGATCGCGGCGCGATGAATGAGGCCTTCGTCAGGTTCGAGGACGTGCACAAAGCCTTCGGCGTCAAGAAGGTACTGGACGGGATCAGCTTCGAGATCCGCCGGGGCGAGACGATGGTGGTCCTCGGCGGGAGCGGCAGCGGGAAGTCGGTGCTCATCCGGCACATCATCGGCCTGCACCGCCCCGACCGCGGCCACCTGTTCGTGGACCGCGAGGACATCGTGGAGTTCGACGAGGAGCAATTGATCCCCGTGCGGAAGAAGGTGGCGATGCTCTTCCAGGGCGGCGCTCTGTTCGACTCCATGAGCGTGCTGGAGAACGTGGCTTACGGTCTGCGCGAGCACACCGACCTGTCGGAGGAGGCGATCGGAGAGATCGTTCGGGCGAAGCTGAAGCTGGTCGGTCTGGAGGAGGTCGAGGACCTGATGCCCGCGGAGCTTTCGGGGGGGATGAAGAAACGCGTGGCGCTGGCACGATCGATCGCCATGGATCCGCAATGCATCCTGTACGATGAGCCGACGACCGGCCTCGACCCGGTGACCGCCAGGACGATCAACGAGCTGATCCGAAGTCTGCAGCACCGGCTCGCGGTCACCTCGGTGGTCGTGACGCACGACATCGACAGTGCGTTCTTCGTCGGCGATCGGATCGGCTACCTGTACGAGGGCAAGATGGATTTCGTCGGGACGGTGGAGGAGTCGCGGCGCGCGGATGCACCGCGCCTCCGGCACTTCCTGAGCGGTGGGAGGCGGAACAGCGATGCGGCCGTCTAGCGTCGGCAAGGAGATCAGCGTCGGCGCGTTCGTCTCGATCGGGCTCATCCTCTTCGGCATGGGGGTGATGGCGATCAGCAAGGAGCAGCGGCTGTTCTCGCGCAAGGTGAAGTACTGGAGCCAGTTCGACAACAGCAGCGGCCTCGCCGAAGGGTCGCCGGTGCGCCTGGTCGGTGTGCAGATCGGGACGGTTTCGGAGATCGAGTTTCCGAAGGACATCAGGGAGTCCAAGATCAAGGTCGTCTTCAGCGTCGACCGGGCCTATGCGAGCCGTATCCGGGTCGGCACGCAGGCTTCGCTGAAATCGCTGACCTACCTGTCGCAGGACAAGTACATCGAGCTGACGCCCGGAGATCCGGACAAGCCGACCCTCCCGGCGAACGGTTTCATCGAGCCGGGCGTCTCGGTCTGGGAGGAGACGATCCAGCAGAGCCAGAGCATCGCCGACGACGTCAAGGAGATCACCGCGTCGCTGCGGGACCTGCTGGTGGCCATCAATCGCGGCGGGGGGATCGTCCAGGAGATGATCCACAACCCCGAGTTCGGCCGGCAGGGTGTCTCCAACCTGGAGGGCAGCCTCTCCGCCATGAGACGCACCCTGGACGGCGTGGCGGGGGGGAAGGGGCTGGCCGGGGCCCTTCTGACCGACGAGGGGTTCAGGAAGAAGCAGATCGAGAACATCGACTCTGCCCTGTCGCATCTGCGTTCGGTCACGGAGAGGCTCGACGGCGAGGAGGGGATGATCGCCGATCTGACCCGGACGGATGGGAAGGGAGCCCGGGCGATGGAGGATCTGCGCGCGGCCGCCGCCTCGCTGCGGGGCACGGCGGCCACGCTGAAGGAAGGGCGAGGCCTGATCGCACGGCTGGTGAACGATGAGACCTACGCAGACTCGCTGCTCAGAAAGATCGACCGCGCCGCCGGCCACGCGGAATCGATCCTGCGCAAGGTCGACAGCGGACAGGGCACCCTGGGGGGGATCGTCAACGATCCGCAGGTCTACGAGGGACTGAAGGACGTGGTCTCGGGACTGCAGAAGAGTCGCGTCGGCAAAGGGATGATCCGGCACTACGGCAAGAAGGGGGCCAAGGATCGTGAGGACCAGAGCAAGGAGGGCGGCAGTGACGGTGAGGAAGGGGCGGAACAAAAGCCCCAGGCAAGCCCGACGCCGGGACAGAACTAGCCAGAACGGTCCGGTCGGCTCGGTCGCCACGGCGCCGGAGCGGGCCGAAGCCGCCCCGGCCGACAGCCTGGTTGCCCGGCTGCGGAGCCGCCAGGCGACGGTCGCCGTCATCGGCCTGGGGTACGTCGGCCTGCCGCTGGCCTGCGAGTTCGCGCGCTGCGGCTTCTCCGTGCAGGGCATCGACACCGACGCCTCCAGGGCGGAGGGGATCGCGCGAGGCCGGTCCCACATCCAGGATGTCTCCGATGGCGACCTGGCCTCCCTGACGAAGAACGGCCGGCTGCGGGCGGGCTCCGATTTCGCCCCGCTGGCGGGCGCGGACGCAGCGGTGATCTGCGTTCCCACGCCGCTGCGCAAGACGCGCGATCCGGACATCTCCTACATCGTCTCCGCCGTCGATCAGATCGCCCGAGTCCTTCACCCGGGCCTTCTGGTCGTGCTGGAGAGCACGACGTACCCCGGAACGACCGAAGAGGTGATCCTTCCGAAGCTCGAATCGACCGGGCTCAAGGCCGGGCGGGACTTCTTCCTCGCCTTCTCCCCGGAGCGGGTGGATCCGGGCAATCCCCGCTTCCACACCCGCAACACGCCGAAGATCGTCGGCGGGGTGACACCCGAATGCGGCCGCGTCGCCCGGGCGCTGTACGAGCAGGCGATCGACACGGTCATCCCGGTGTCGAATACGCGCACGGCGGAAATGGTGAAGCTCCTGGAGAACACCTTCCGCAGCGTCAACATCGGGCTGGTCAACGAGGTCGCGCTCATGTGCGACCGCCTGGGTCTGGATGTCTGGGAGGTGATCGATGCCGCCGCGACCAAACCGTTCGGCTTCATGCCGTTCTACCCCGGTCCCGGCCTGGGCGGGCATTGCATTCCGATCGACCCGCATTACCTCTCCTGGAAGCTCAGGACCCTGAACTATTACGCCAAGTTCATCGAGCTGGCGTCGGAGATCAACGGCAACATGCCGCATTACGTGGTCACCAAGGCCGTCGATGCTCTCAACGATCAAAGGAAGAGCG
>JBIOWS010000054.1:0-3285 GCA_044868745.1 Candidatus Polarisedimenticolia bacterium | reverse complement strand
TTCGATCTTCCAGGTCAATGCCGATGAAGGTGTACAAGGTCATCAGCGAGGCGAACAGCAAATGACCAACGGTCATCCGGGGCGTCGCCCAAAATGTGATCAAAAAGGACAGCTCCACCGGGTGGCGGACCCAGAGGAACGGGCCGGTGGGACGGAACGGCTCCAACGGCTGCGCCTTGCCGTCCAAGTATCGGAGGATCGGGCGCAGACCGACAATCTCCAACAGGTCCAGGTGGAACCAGCAGTACAGGAAGAGCGCCCAGCCGGCGTAAAAGAGGCCGCGAGTCAGAAGCGCCGACCCTCCCTGCAGGGCGAAGACCACCCTCGGGATCGGGCTGTAGAGAAGGCACAGGGCGATGAGACCGGCGCTGGCGACGATGGCGTAGACCGCCGGCAGCAGGTGCGGGCTCAGAACCTTCTGGATCTTCACCTTGAAGCGCGGACGGGCCATGAAGGAGTGCAGGAATCCCCAGGCGATCATCAGCATTGCGTCGAACGTCGCCCGCGCATCCCCCTGACCTTCGGTCGCGCGCCGGAGCTCCCGTTCGAAAGAGATCGACCACGCCTCGGTGCGGTCGACCCCGGCGAGGAGGAACCAGATCAGGACGAGGATCGAAGCTCCGAAAAGCGCCACGGAGCCGTAGCCGAGCGCCAGGTCCGTCTGCCGTCCACGTGCGCGTCTGTCCATCGGTCCCTCCGCGGTCGGACATGCTATGGACGCACCCGAGTGCTGTCAAGGTCGGAGGTGCCGGCGATCTCAGAGCGGAGTCTTGTTCGACAGGCTGTCTCGGGCTCTCGCGAGGCGGGCCACGAGGACAAGGAGCGCGATTCCCGAAGCGGCGCTGATGCGGAGGCCCGTACGTTCCGGAGCGCCCGGCTGAAGGCGCAACCGGACCAGGTCGTGGCCAGAAGGGACCTCCAATTCGAGCCAGCCCTCGGGCTCGGATGGTTTGACGGCCAGCTCCCGGTCTGTCCGGAGCAGGCGCGCCTCCCAACCTGGATAGTAGAATTGCCTTACGCCAAGCCGGCCTCCACGCACCGACTCGACCTCAATCAGGATATCTCCGGGCTTGAAGCGGCGTAACGTGAACCGGCCTTCGCCCGCCAGAAAGAGAACGGGGTCTGTCTCCTCAAGGAATGCCCTGAGATCGCGAGCGCTGAAGGGCATTGCCCATCGAGGGCGGACCTCATCGCCCTCCATTTTCAGCTCCAGCCGTTCCTGGATGCTCGCCAGGTGTTGTGAGTCCTTCCCTGGCCAACGATACGCACTCCAGGCGCTTCGGGCCATCGCTGCGCCCGAGGCCGCCACGGCGAGGACGATCGCGGTCAAAAGCACACGGACACGCCCCGGGCAGGGCTTGGGGATAGACGCAAAGCACACCGCAAGGAGGGGGGCGGTGGCGAGCGTCAGCAGCACATCGAATCGAAACGGGAATTGCAACTTCGGAAGGAGCGGGATCCCCCGCCATACAGGTGCGCTCAATGGAGTCATCATCAAGACTGATGAAACGGTCACGAACAGCCAGAAGCGCGTCTCTCGCTTCCTCAGGCCAGTTGCAGCCCGGCCCGCCACGCAGGCCGCACACCACGCGAGGGCGGCGGTGTCAAGTGTGACCCAGGAAACCTTCGTATCGAAATTATCCCACTCGAACAGCTTGGTGAAGAGGAAGCGTTTCGTGTAGTCGAAGTTGCCGGATTCCATTCCGCCAAACGAGGCGTTATCCTGTGTCATGACGGCCGGGATCCAGTACACGGCGGAAAGCCCTGCGCCGAGGAGGAGCGCCCCCAAGGTGGAGCCCAGGATCGCCGATCGTCGGCGTCCCTCCGAGGGCAGGAGCGCATACAGTATCGGAACGATGAAGAAGATCAGAACGGAGGGTGGGTGGCTCATCACCAACAGCGCAAATCCGACCGCCAGTCCGGGGAAGACCAGTCCCGGCCCGGAGGACAGGCCGCGCACACAATAAAGGATGAAGGGCATCCAAACGAAAGCCCACAGCTCGGCGAACGCCCCGCGGGCGTACACGTCGACGGCCAAGTGGTACGGCGCTCCCATGTAGAGGATCGCAGCCCCGAGGGCGCCGGACGTCCCTGCAGTGGCTCGCAACCAGACGTAACAGCACAGGCCGGAGCCGAGCAGGGCCAGCGCCACCGCCCAGCCCGCCTGGCGCCATCCGTCCGGGTAGGATGGAAACAACGGTCTGAAGAGGCTTGCGGCGTAGAAGGGGACCGGCGGATAGAAGTAGAAGGTCGGACTTCCTAGGCCTGCGTTGGCGGCTGCGAGCCACCGTGGGTACAGGTCTCCGTCCCAGAGCTGATCCGAGAAGAGCATTGCCCGGAGGACGTTGATGTCGCCATCGTGCGCGAACCTGGGTAGACCCAGAGTCACGACGGGCAGGGCCAGAATCAACCCGGCACCGACGAGTGCGGTGATCCGCAGGGCCTTCTGCCTCCAGTGGTGCGCTTGCCTGGATGTCACGGTGCAGAGCTCGCGTGAAGTGGATTCTGGCACCGGTCGGGGCGCCGCACAAGTCGGGGTTGTGGGGCTTGAGTCCAAGCGCGGCGCGCGGAAGGTTTCGCGACGAGCGCGGTCGGGTCTGGCGTTGGCGCCGGCCGCGGCTCTCCTGGTCGGTGTGTTCCTCGCCTCGACCGGTGTCCACGCGCACGAGGCGGCAGGCACCAGGGAGGCGGGTGGCAGCGCAGGGACGCCCCTGGCAGGGGACGGGATCATCTCGCTCCTGCGGGACTACCTGCGGATCGACACCAGCAACCCGCCAGGGAACGAGCTGCTGGCGGCGCGCTTCTTCAAGGGGCTGTTCGACAAGGAAGGGATCCCGTCCGAGATCTTCGAGATCGCCCCCGGACGGGCGAACCTCGTCGCCCGCCTGCGGGGGAGCGGCGGCAAGCGGGCCCTGATCCTCAGCAATCACATGGACGTGGTGAACGCCGAGCGGCCGTACTGGTCGGTCGATCCGTTCGGCGCAGTGCTCAAGGACGGCTACGTCTACGGCCGCGGCACGCTGGACATGAAGACGACCGGGCTGCTCGAGGCGGTGACGATCATCAACACGAAGCGGTCCGGGAAGCGCCTGGCGCGCGACCTGATCTTCGTGGCGACGGCGGACGAGGAAGTGGACGCCGCGGGGGCAGAGTGGCTGGTGCAGAAGCGTCCCGACCTGGTGCGGGACGCCGAGTTCATGATCAACGAGGGCGGGGGGATCGATCGAGCGGACGGCGCCGTCCGCTCATATGACGTGGGTGTGACCGAAAAGTGCCCCCTGTGGA
>JBIOWS010000053.1:0-2248 GCA_044868745.1 Candidatus Polarisedimenticolia bacterium | reverse complement strand
CGCCGACGAGCTTGAGATTGGTCGGAGGGTGTGTAGACCCTGGAAGCAGAGCGCGCCCCTGCCGTTTGCGCCGCGGGTTTTTCTTGCCCGCCTGGGCCGGCTCGGCCTTCTTTGGGGCGTCCTCCGGTTGCTGCTGTACCGGGGCTGACGAGTCCGCCGGCGCCTCCCCCTGAACCTCTTGAGCGAACGGCTGCGGCTGTCCCAGGAAACCCCATGCGAGGACGAGAGCGGCCGCAGGCGCGAGGAACGATCGGGGTGATCTGAGCATTCTCGGTGCCTCCTCCACGGGACCGGCCGCATCCGGAGCGACCACGGCTACAAAAATATGTGTCGGAGTCCCGAAGTCAAGGTATGGAGGGCGGATGGATGCGGGAGGCCCGTGTGCCGGTTACGGTTTTGGGATCGCTGCCGGTGGTCCGCGGATGGGTCTCCTACGGCGGCCTATTCGGCCTTGAGCCGCTCGCGCGCGAGGGGAGCGATGTCGCTTTCGGGGAACGACTGTAGGAGCCGCCGCAGCGTCTGGCGCGCCGGGGATATCTCGCCGAGTCTCTCCTGCGAGAGGGCAATCCTGTAAAGCGCCCGAGGTGCCCAGCGACCGGACGGCTCGCGGTCAGCCACGGCTCGGAGCTCCCCGATCGCCTCGCGGTAGAGTCCGCGCGCATAGAGACACTCGCCGATCCAGTAGCGGGCCGCCTCGGTCCGGCTGCTGTCGGAACCCTCCGACAGAAATTCACGCAGAGCCTTCTCAGCTCCAGCATAGTCGCCGCGGTGGTACAGAGCGTACCCGCTCCGGTAAAGATCCTCTCCGGCCGAGACCAGGGGCGCAGTGGCGGCCGTGGCCGGCGGCGAGGTTCCCGGCGGCGGTGGCTCGAGCGCGTGGAATGCGTCGCGGGTCCGTTCTTGCTGGTGCTGTACCTGGTCCACCTGCCGGAGAATCTCCTCGACCTCGAGGCGTATCGATTTCGCCTGCCCCGGGCTCAGACATCCCGAGGCGGTGATCCAGATCCCTTGTGCCAAGACGCCTCCGACGACCCTGATCCTTGCGTGCCCCTTCATCGAACCTCCCCTGCTTCCCCTCGCGACCGACGAGAAAGGAGGTCGCGGAATTCCTGGCGTCCCGAAAGCATACGAAGGGCAGGCTCGGCTGACAAGACGGCCGGGTCGAGTCCCGCCTCAACCGCCAGCGAAGCTTCCCGCACCGATTCGTCGATCCGTCCGCTGGACGCCAGCAGGATCGCCAGGCCGAGGTGTGCCCTCTGGCAGGTGGAGTCCCGGGCGATCGCCTCCCGGTAGATCCTCTCGGCTTGAACCGGGTCGCCTTCGCCGGCTCTGATCTGGGCCAGGACGGTGCGCGGCGAGCAGCCGTGCGGGTCAAGCGCGTCGGCGCGGCGAATCTCCTCCAGAGCCTGTTCCCTGAGGCCGCGGCGATAGTACAGGAGGGCCAGATCGGACCGCAGCCCGGATCGGCCCGGCTGCAGCGCGATCGCCCTCCGGTAGTCCTCGATCGCCTCATCCAGCCGACCTAGGCCTGCCAACAGCGCTCCTCTCGCCTGCAGGGCAGCGGGGCCGATGTCTCCGGAGCGTTCGGCGATTGCCCATTGCGCCAGCGCCCCCCTCGAGTCGCCGCCCTCCAGGAGGCTCAGAGCGTGGACCGAGCGCGCTGCCGCAAACGATTCATCGAGGCCCAGCGCCGTCTCGTACTCCTGGCGCGCCTCGGCGGACCGGCCGGCATCCCTGAGGACGAGCCCCAGGTCGTAATGGAGGATCGGGTTGTGCGGCTCCTTCGCGATGGCCTCCCTGAAGAGCATCTCGGCGGTGGCACGCTGGCCGATCATGCCGAAGAACAGGGCCGCGTTCACCTCCGCCACGGGGACCTCGTGCAGCGGAAGGAAGCGTCTCAGGAGAGCCGGCGCCGGATCCAGTCGGGCCGCCTGCTGATTCGCCTCTCTCACCTCCAGCAGGATGCGCCGGGCGAGGAGCGGATCGCCGAGATCGAGCCTCGGCAGCGCACCCTCGCTCCCGGGGGACTCGGGGACGAAGACCGCGCCGGAGAGGTCGACGAAGACGGGCCTCCACCCGTGGCCTCCCACGAGGTAGCGCAGCAGCGGAGATGCGTTCGGGCTGGCGCTGTAGAAGCTGTGAATCACCACGCCCACGCCGTATTTCCTGACCGTCCCCTCGAAGACCTCCGGGGACGTCCCGAGGGTGCACGATTCGACCTGGAGTTTGAGATAGGTCTGGAACAGAT
>JBIOWS010000052.1:0-6530 GCA_044868745.1 Candidatus Polarisedimenticolia bacterium | reverse complement strand
GTGGGCTGCGACCGGCACGGGAATCGGCAAGAACTGGGAGGGGCTCGCGTGGGACCTGGAGGGGAGATATCTCTACGGCGCCGAAGGACCGACCCTGTACCGCTGGGATCCGTCCACTCAAACGGCCACCGTCATCTGCGCCAGCGCCCTCCCCGACCCGACCGAAGCGCTCGATTTCCGTCCCGACGGCGTCCTCTTCGGAGGCTCGCATAACCCGACCCCCGAGAACCTGCGGGTCTTCAGCATCGACATCGGCTCCTGCACGATCGGGGCCTCGGGCTACCAGATCCCTCTCGAGGACATCGAATCTCTCGCCTTCGAGCTCACCCCGGCGCCGCCGCCGGGATGCCGGATCACGGCGGGCGGGATCGCTCCGGACGGCGACACCGACCCCGGCAGCGTCGCCGAGATCGAGAAGGCAACCTTCGGCGGGCAGGTTGGGGCGCCCTTCGGCTTCATCGGCTGTTTCGACCGGTTCGACCAGATCCAGGGCAACTGGACCCACCAGCGTCACCGCCGGTCCGGCAGCTTCCACGCCATGGATTACAACAGCCTCGTATGCGGCTGCGACGGGACCTTCGACGGCCGGCTGTGCAACCCGGACGACCGCGAACCCGGTCCTGAACCGCGTCCGGCGCCTGCCAACATGGCCTGCTTCTCGGGCGTGGGAGACTACAATCCGACGAACGGCAACCGGAGCCTGCGCGTCGCCTTCCGCGTGGAAGTGGAAGATCGCGGCGAGCCCGCCGCAGGGAGCAATGCGGGGAGTCTCGAGGACGTCTACCACATCCGCATCTGGATCCCCGGGACCGGCGAGACAGCGGATACTCTGGCGGACAACGTCTGTTGCACCAAGACCGCTCCGCTGGACGTCCGCACACCGGACGTCAGCGACGGCGGGAACCTGATTCACGGGAACATCCAGATCCACCCGCAGACGCCGAACTCGACCCCGTAAGCGCGTCTGTCGGAAGCCTCGCAGGAGGGTGCCGGGTCCCCCCGGCACCCTCTTTCGTTTCCGGCGGTCATTCTTCGCGCCGGCCGCCGGTGCGGCAGTACTCCGGGTAGCGCTGACGCAGCTCCTTCTGCAGGATGCGCCGTGCCTGCAGGACGTGATTGCGGACCGTCGACTCGCGGGTTCTCAGCACGGCGGCGACTTCGGCCGTGGACAACCCCTCGATCTCCCGCAGGATGAAGGCGAAGCGCTGCTTGGGCGCGAGCCGGGCGGACAGATCCGCGAAGATGCGCCTGACCTCCCGGCTGCGGAGCGAGGCGGCGGCCAAGGATCCGGAATCGGCCGACGTCGCCCGTGAGGCGCCCCCGTCGGGCGCGGCGGCGGGCTCCACGAGGTCCTCGATCGAGGCGGCTTCGCGATGGGGCTTCTCCCGCCGCAGGGCGTCGATGCTCAGGTTCAGGGTGATCCGGTAGAGCCAGGGGTCGAATCGTCCCCCCTTGCGGAAGCGGTGCATGACCCGGAACAGGCGAAGGAAGACCTCCTGAGCCACGTCGCGCGCCAGCTCCGTGTCCCCGACCACATGGTAGGCGATCCAGAAGACGCGCTCGCGCTGGCGTTCGACCAGCAACTCGAAGGCGTCGAGATCCCCTTCGGCCGAGCGCCGCGTGAGGTCGTTTTCGTCCATCGGGCGGGGACCCGGCCGGGGGCCCGGTCTCTCACCCCGCCCGACGCAGGGCGCGGGACCATCGGATGGTGTAGAGAGCGATCGGGAAAGAGAGCAGGGCGCAGGCGGAGCCGAGCACCAGCGTGCCGACGGTAAGGGGAACGACCCAGGGGCGCAGCTGGGCGAACAGATCCCCGACATCGCTCCAGGTCGTCAGTTCTTCGATGCGCGGCAGCATCGCTTCCGACCCGGTGATCAGGGATCCCAGATAGGCCGAGAGACTGTAAATCGGCACGATGGTCCAGGGATTATTGACGAGCGTGCCCGCCAGGACGGCGACTCGATTGAGGCCGAACAGGAATGCCACGGCAAGGCCGATCAAGGTGTGGAAACCGAAGACGGGCGTCCAGCCCACGAACACCCCGATGGCAAAAGCGAACGCGGCGCGGGGAGGCGGGTCATCCGTGTGCAGGATGATCCGGAGCCAGTCCTTGAACTGTCGGGCCCTCGTCTGCATCCGCCCTACCTCCCGGAGCCGGGGGTCACGGGGACGCCTGCGCGCGGGCCCGGTGCCGCCACTCCACGCCCTCGGTTCCGGCGCATGATACGGGGTCAATGATCGCGCGTCAATGGCGCGGCGGCGGGAAGTGCTCGAATCCGCGCTCAATCTCGTGTAGCGGCTGGTACCGGCCATCGCGTCTCAAGATCCGTATGCCCCGGCCAGGCGGCAGGATCTGCCCGATGCGCGTCATGGGCACGCGCAGGCGATGTGCCAGCCGCCCGATGGCCCGGGCGTTCTGCGGGCGCGCGGCGAACAGCATCTCATAGTCCTCGCCCCCCGACAGGGCGCAGCGCAGCGCCCCCGCTCTCCCCAGCACTCCCAGGGCCACGGGGGCCACGGGGACCGCAGCCTCCTCGACGAGCGCACCCGTGCGGCTCGCTCTGCAGAGCCGCGGCAGGTCCTGCGCCAGACCGTCCGAAAGGTCGATCATCGCCGCGGCCAGCCCGCTCGAGCCGAGGGCGCGGCCGGCATCGGTGCGCGGCTCCGGGTCGAGGTGCGCCCGCATCACCTGCCGGGCCGCGGCGCGCAGCCGGTGGCCAGGGCGCGTCTCCCGAATGAATCGTTCTCCGCGCCGCAGCAAAGCGAGTCCGGCGGCGGCGGCACCCAACCACCCCGTCACGTAAAGGCCGTCCCCCGGCCGAGCTCCGCTCCGCCTGACGGCGCGGCCCGGTTCGACGATCCCCAGCAGGGCGACACTGACGAACAGGGCCCGGGCCGCGCAGGTGTCCCCCCCCACGAGGGTCACGCCGAACCGCCGGGCCTGTCCGGCGATCCCCCGCGCCAGGTCACGCGCGTAGGCCGGCGGTGTTCGGCGCGGCAACCCCACGCTGAATACGAACGAATGGGGCACCGCGCCCATGGCGGCGACGTCGCTCAGATTGACGGCCAGAGCCTTGCGCCCGAGCAGGAAGCCGGGCGTGTAACGCGACTGGAAGTGGATTCCGTCCGTCAGGAGATCGGTCGTGAGAACGACCTGGGCGCGAGGCGGAACGACGACGACCGCCGCGTCATCACCAATGCCGACGATCGGCCCTGGCCGGCGCACGGGATGCGCCAGCGACGCGACGAGGTCGACGAAACCCTGCTCGTCGAGGCGCGCGAATCTCGCCATGCCTTAAATCGCGATCGGTCTCTCCGCCCCCACGCGCGGTCCTGTGCGTCGCGAGATCGGCTCCCCGAGGGCGACCTCGAACACCTCGGTGACGTAGGAGACGAAGGCGAACCGGAGCCCCTTGCGGAACAGCTTCGGGACCTCCTCGAGGTTCTTGCGGTTGGCCTCCGGGAGGATCACGGTGTCGATGTTCGCCCGCCGGGCGGCCAGGACCTTCTCCTTGACGCCGCCGATCGGCAGGACGTTGCCCCGCAGCGTGATTTCGCCCGTCATCGCCACGGACCTCTTCACCGGCCGGTTGGTGAGGACCGAGATGATGGCCGTCGCCATGGTGATGCCGGCCGACGGGCCGTCCTTCGGGATCGCCCCCTCCGGGACGTGCACGTGGATGTCAATCTCCCCGAACGAGTTCCCGCCGATTCCGAAATCGGCGCACTTCGAACGCGCATAAGAGAGCGCGGCCTGCGCCGATTCCTTCATCACCGTTCCGAGATGGCCGGTCAGGATCAGCCGTCCCTTCCCGGGCATGGTCGTCGCCTCGACGAACAGAATCTCCCCGCCGGCGGCGGTCCAGGCGAGGCCGGTCGCCACGCCCACCTGGTTGTTCACCAGCGCCATCTCCGGCGTGACGCGCGGGACTCCGAGGAGATCCTCCGCCAGGCCGGGCGTGATCTTGAACGGTCCCGCCTGCCCTTCGGCGACGCGACGCGCCAGCTTGCGGCAGGCCTTGGCGATCTCGCGCTCCAGGTTCCGCAGGCCCGCTTCACGGGTGTATTTCTGGATGATGGTCTGCACGGCTTTGTCCGTGAAGGTGAGCTGACCCGGCGTGAGGCCGTTCTCGTCGATCTGCTTGGGGATCAGATGCCGTCGGGCGATCTCGACCTTCTCCTCTTCGGTGTACCCCGACAGGCTGATCACCTCCATCCGGTCACGGAACGCGGGCTGGATCGGGTCGAGGAGATTGGCCGTGGCGACGAACATCACGTTGCTCAGATCGAACGGCACGTTGAGGTAGTGGTCCCGGAAGGAGTAATTCTGCTCCGGGTCGAGAACCTCGAGGAGAGCCGAGGACGGGTCGCCGCGGTAGTCGGCGCCGATCTTGTCCACCTCGTCCAGCATGAAGACGGGGTTGTTGGATCCGGCCTGGTTGATCCCCTGGACGATGCGCCCCGGCATGGATCCGACGTAGGTGCGGCGGTGGCCGCGAATCTCCGCCTCGTCACGGATTCCTCCGAGGGAGATGCGCACGAATTTCCTCCCCAGGGCTCTGGCGATTGATCGCCCGAGCGAGGTCTTGCCGACCCCGGGTGGACCGACGAAGCAGAGGATCGGGCCGCGCATCTTCTTCTTCAGCTTGCGGACCGCCAGGTACTCCACGATTCGTTCCTTGATCGTCTCCAGGCCGTAGTGGTCTTCGTCGAGGATCGTCTGTCCCTTCTCCAGGTCGAGGTTGTCCTTGGTCTGGATCGACCAGGGGAGGTTCACCATCCAGTCGAGGTAGTTGCGGACGGTCGCCGTCTCGGCCGAGTCGGGGTGCATCCGCTCGAGCTTGTTGATCTGCCGTTCCACCTCCTGCAGCACCTTCTTCGGCATCTTCGCCTTGCGCGCCTTGTCGCGGAGGGTCTCGACCTCCTCGGCCAGATCGTTCCCCTCCCCGAGCTCGTTCTGGATCGCTTTGAGCTGCTGACGCAGGAAGTACTCGCGCTGCGACTTGTCGATCTCCTCGCGCGCGTGCGTGTTGATCTCCTGCTGCATGTTGAGGAGTTCGATCTCCTTGTTGAGCAGCTCGTAGACCCTCTTCAGGCGCGCCACGGGATCGACGATCTTGAGTATCGCCTGCGCGTCGTCGATCTTGAGCTCCAGGTTGCTCGCCACCAGGTCGGCCAGACGCCCGGCGTCCTCCAGGTTGCTGGCGATGACCATCACCTCGGACGAGATCGCCTTGCCCAGCGAGGCGCTCTTCTCCAGCGACTTCTTCACGCTGCGCAGCATCGCCTCCTGCTCCAGGCCGGACTTGGCCGCAGGCTCGTCGATGCGCGACACGCGCGCCGTCATGAAAGGCTCCGTGGCCGTGAACTCCTCGAGCTTGGCGCGACAGACGCCCTGCACCAGCACGCGGATGCGGCCGTCCGGGAGCTTCAGCATGCGCATGATCACGCCGACGGTGCCGATGTTGAACAGGTCCTTCTCGGCCGGCTCCTCGACCTGGCTGTCTTTCTGGGACACGAGCAGGATCATCCGGTTCTCGGCCAGCGCCTGATCCACCGCTTTGATGGATCGGTCGCGGCTGACCGACAGGGGGACGATGATGAACGGGTAGACGACGATGTCCCGCAGCGGGAGGACGGGAAGCTCCTTGGGGATCCTCAGGTGGTCTTCGGGAAGGTCCGCCCGGGGAGCGCTCATCGCCGCTCCCGGTTCTTGTCCTTGATGGCGATCTGGATCGGGACCTCCTCGCCGCGCCGGTTGGGGACCTTGGGGAAGGTCACCTTCAGCACCCCGTCGACGAGCTCGGTGCCGGCCATGTGGGTGTTCACGGGGGAGGAGATGTGGACGACACGCTTGAACTTGCCGAAGTCCCGCTCCGAGCAGTGGAACTGGGCGTTCTTCGATGATTCCGTGCGCTTCTTCTCGCCGCGCAGGATGAGGTTGTTACCGCTGATCGCCAGGCTCACGTCGGCCAGGCTGACTCCGGGGACCTCGAATTTGACCACCAGCTCGTCGGGAGTCTCGTAGACGTCGGCGTTCGGTAACCATTCGCCTCCCGACTCGCCGCCTGAAGCCTTCAGCTCCAGAAGGTTGTCGAACAGGCGGTTGATCTCGCTTTGGATACGGCTGATTTCGACGAAGGGGCCGATGCTTGCCATCTTGGGGGACTCCACAGGTTCGGCGCCTGATTCGGGGCTTAATATAGTGGGCGCCCGGGGCATTCGCAAGGCTCCTGAGCGCCGCTATTTACGCTGCTCGAGCAGGTCCTTGAGCTCCTTCATGAACTGGTTCACGTCCTCGAATTGGCGGTAGACGCTGGCGAAGCGAACGTACGCCACCTTGTCCAGCTCCTTGAGCCGCTCGATGACCTTCTCGCCGATCCTGGCCGTGTCGATCTCACGCTCGGCCGCCTCGTGCAGTTGCTGTTCCACCTCATCGGCGATCGCCTCCAGCGCCGGAGGGGAAACCGGCCTCTTCTCGCACGCCTTCCGGAGCCCCGCCAGGACCTTGTTCCGATCGAACGGCACGC